>NZ_BAABJZ010000007.1:0-80090 GCF_039543565.1 Ferrimonas pelagia
TGGCTTAATGCTTCCCTCTTAGAAGTAAAATAAGACACTCGGACGCGGAGTGGAGCAGCATGGTAGCTCGTCGGGCTCATAACCCGAAGGTCATCGGTTCAAATCCGGTCTCCGCAACCACTTTCCTATTGAATGGGCCTTGGCCGATTTAATGCTTCCCTCTTAGAAGTAAAATAAGACACTCGGACGCGGAGTGGAGCAGCATGGTAGCTCGTCGGGCTCATAACCCGAAGGTCATCGGTTCAAATCCGGTCTCCGCAACCACTTTCCTTTAAGTCGATGTATTTTTGGCTTAATGCTTCCCTCTTAGAAGTAAAATAAGACACTCGGACGCGGAGTGGAGCAGCATGGTAGCTCGTCGGGCTCATAACCCGAAGTTCAAATCCGGTCTCCGCAACCACTTTCCTATTGAATGGGCCTTGGCCGATTTAATACTTCCCTCTTAGAAGTAAAATAAGACACTCGGACGCGGAGTGGAGCAGCATGGTAGCTCGTCGGGCTCATAACCCGAAGGTCATCGGTTCAAATCCGGTCTCCGCAACCACTTCTCATCGAATTGATTTACTTTGATTCGAGCCTTCCCTCTTAGAAGTAAAATAAGACACTCGGACGCGGAGTGGAGCAGCATGGTAGCTCGTCGGGCTCATAACCCGAAGGTCATCGGTTCAAATCCGGTCTCCGCAACCACTTTCAGCAAAGGCGATAACTCGACTTTGCACTTCGTTTCCGAAGTAAATGGAAAATTTGTTTCGGGATGAAGCAGCTTGGTCGTTCGTCGGGCTCAGCTCTTCATAAAAGCCGCGAAGGTCGTTCCTTCAAATCCAGCTCCCGCAACCACATTCAACGAAAAAGCCAACCTCGCGGTTGGCTTTTTTGTCTTTGCGATCCCACCACAACGAAGCAACCTGATCGCTCATCGGGCTCAGCCTTCATTAAAGCGACGAAGGGCGTTGGATCACTCTTTCCATAAGAGCAGGCTCCCGCAACCACATTCAATGAAGCAACCTAGTCGCTCGTCGGGGGCTCAGCGCTTCATAAAAGTGGCGAAGATCGTTGGTTCACTCTTTCCATAAGAGCAGGCTCCCGCAACCACATTCAGCGAAATAGCCAACCTCACGGTTGGCTTATTGGTCTCTGCCAAACCACCACAGCGGAGCAGCTTGATCGCTTGTCAGGCGTAGCGCTTCAAAACCGCTGCGCAGATCTTGCCTGCGCTCAAAACCACCCGGCCCTTAACCAAGCTCTGAGGCACCGCCACATTCCGATACTCACCCGCAACAAGCTAACCCGAAGCGCCCAACCGACTTTTCGGTGGCACCGTTTTGACAATGCCGTGTATCGCCTGATAGCGCTCCAAGAACAGGGATAGCTGGTAGACCGCAAAGCCCCGTCTATCTGCCACGCACTCTTGCAACAAGCCGTGCAACCACTGCTGACCATCGACCAACTCCTGGCTCCAACCCTCCTCTCCTCCGCTCATAGCGCTGCTTAGCTGGCCATAGGCACTGTCAAACAGTGCCTCCAACCGCTGACTCTCAAGCGAACTGAAAATGGGATCTTTTTGGCTTTGCGGCAAGATGGCATTGAGATGCCCCATCCCACTTTTATATAAAGCCAATAAGGCGGTACTGTGCTCAGCATCGCCATAGCCAGGCTCCTGTTTCATTTGCGTGAGGCTGGCGGTTAAGGCCACGCCCTGTTCATACGCTAACCGGCGACTTCGGGCCAAGTGAACGGGCTCGACCGGCCTACCAGCCAACCGGGCCAGCAACAACTGTAAATATCGATGCAGATACGCCAGCGCCGTTTTCCGTAACTGAGCCTGACGACCGCCTTGCCATTGTGGCCACAGAAAGCGATAAGCCAGAAAGATCAGCGAACAACCGATCAAGGTATCCAGCATACGCGCCAACAACACCTCGTGACTGGCCAACCCCAAGTATTCAAACGCCAACATCAGCACCAAGGTGGCCCCTGCGGTTGTCCAGCCGTGGTGGATCTGCACCAAAGTCAACGTCAAGGGAAGCAGTAAGCAAACCAGCAGTAGCGCCAACTCATCGTGCACACCCAGCGCGATCAGCGCTCCGGCGCCGAGCAGGCCCCCCAAGGTGCCCGCCGCCCGCTGCCATACCCGGCTTCGTGTCGCGACGTAACTGCTTTGTCGTACCATGATGATGGTGGTCAAGATCCAATAACCGTTGTCCAGCGGCATGACGCTGGCGATCGCCATCGCAGCGCCTAGGATAAGACCCAGCCGCACGCCGCCCCGCAGAACCGGGCTCGACCAGCGCATCATCTTGAGCCACTGCCGCCACCAGGATTCAGTACCGCTCGACAAGATCGCACGCTGATACAAGGGACCCGCACGTCCGGCCAGCCGGGTGATCCGCTCGGCATTCGCCGCCATATAGTGCGCAACCATTCCTTTGCGATCCGCCTTAGCCTGTGCCATCAGCGCATCGGACAGCGCTCGTCCAGCGACATCGACGCTGTCGCTGCCTTTAAGGGTTCGGTTGTGCTTGAGATCCTGACTGATCCGCAATAGCCGCGCGGCGACCAGTCGCGTCCAGTTCTGGTAAAGGGGCAGCATTTCCGTGCTAACCAAGACGTCACGCGCCAAATGCGGCTCCGGGATGGCTTGCAGCCGTTCCTGCAGATCCACCGCGGCCATTAGCGCATTACGCAGCGGGGCAACGCCCTTCTGTCCTTCGACGGCGGCCAATTGCCGTCGAGCCATCGCAAGGTACTGACCCAACGTGTCATCAAAGTAGACCGGCAAGGTTTGATCCAAGAGCTGCTCGGGACGCCGCTCCATAAGCTCAGCCAGCCGGCGATAGATCTGCGCCAATGCCTGACGCAAGGGCAATTGCCGCCACAACCGGTACCACACGGCACTGAACAACATCAGCCACGCGGTCGCAACAGCAAACCCCAGCGCGATCTGCCAGGGAGGATACAGCGTCGAGGTCGCCAGCCCGATCACCGCCATGGTCAGCACGCCCATACCTAACCGGCCAGATAACTCCCCCCAAGCAGCAAAGCTGGCCATGATCACGCCCAACAGGGCAAACCACAGCGGCAGCCGTTCTGGGGCATGGAGCGCCACGACAGCGGTCGACAAACTGGCAACGGCAAAGCCGATCACGCCCAATGCAACCCGCCGTCCCCAGTAGGGCGAAGGCTGATCCAACGCCGACACCAAGATCGCGGGCAACACCAACATGGCAAGCGCAAACCGCTCCATCTCCCCCAGCGCAAATCCCAGGGCTTGTGCCAATAGGAGTCCCAGTGACAGACGCAATGCATTGTTAATGTGCGGATTAAACCAGAACGCCTTATTCAATCGACTCCCCTAGTGGCCAAAGTGCCGCGTACACCGTCTGTCGCCATCGTTGATACTTACAATCCCATCGCGTAGCGCATCACCTGCTGTTTCACCGGGCCGCTGCGCTGCGCCAGGGTCAGGGCCAAGTTGCGACCCAGCTTGAGCGGCAGCCAGTCATTGGAAAAGGCGTGGTAAAACACGTCCATGGCCGTTTGCATCGCCAGGTTATCCGCCCGGCGTTGACATTGATAACGACTTAACACCTCGGGCGCCGACACGGACTCGCCCTTCTGCCGGGCCTGTCCCAGGATATGCTCCAGTGCGGCCACATCCTTAAAGCCGAGGTTAACCCCCTGCCCCGCTAACGGATTAATGGTGTGCGCAGCATCGCCCAACAGCACCATCCGACCTTGATAATAGTGCTGAGCATGCTGTCGAGTCAGGGGAAAGGCCGCTTTCGCTTCGATCTCAAAATCACCGAGCCGCTGCGGGAAATGGGTTTGGACCTGCCGCTTCAGCGCCGCCTTATCCAATCGCATTAGCTGCTCTATCCGCTCGGGACTGTCGTACCACACCAGCGAGCCTCGCGCGCCGGTCAAGGGCAGAAATGCCCGAGGGCCGTCGGCCGTGAAAGCCTGCCAGGTGATCCGCTGCTGGGGCAGGGCGGTGCTCACGTTAATGGCCAGACATGAATGGCGATAGCGCCAACCGGTCAGCCCGATCCCCGCCGCCTGACGCACACCACTGCGCGCGCCATCGCATCCCAGCATCAACTCCGCCGCCAGCGTTGCCTCACCCAACTGCAGATAAGCCCCGGCTTCGTCCTGCCACAAGCGCTCGGGTCGCTGACCAACCCTCAAGTCAACATTGTCATACTGGGCCAAAGCCTGCCACAAGGCCAACTGCACCACGCGGTTCTCAACGATATGGCCCAGATGCGAATGGTCGATCTGTGCCGCCTCGAACGACACCTCAGCCCGTTGCCACTCCCAGGTCGCCAGGGTGTCATAGGGCGCCGCCCGCATCGCTTCAACATGCTGCCACGCGCCCAGATCCCGCAGCAGTCGCTCTGAGGCGGCACTGATGGCACTGACCCGCAGATCCATCGGCTGCTCGTGTTCATACGCTTGCGGTTCCTGCGCCTCGATCAGGGCAATGCGAAAACCGTGTTGGGCCAGGCCGCACGCCGCGGCGGCGCCCACCATGCCACCGCCCACAATGATCAGATCGTACTTTTCCATGTCTGCCTGCGCTGCTCATTAAACCTGGGGCCAATTCTACGGCAAACCGCCCCCTCTAGGCAGTAATGCACACCAAAGCGACTGCTTATGACGGCATTTCAGCACAATTTTCCCCTCCACCATCCTGCGCAATTTTCAAACAAGCAGAGTTGGTTAGCCAAACCTCGCTGCCGTTGCCGCGACTTCTCGCCGCGCAAACCTGCGCAAACGCTAGTCATTGCAGGCGCTGCACGCTAAAATGCACGGCTAAAATTTTTCCTGCCTGTAACTTTGAGCGACGTGAATTGATGAGCAAAAAACTGCACATTAAGACCTGGGGCTGCCAGATGAACGAGTATGACTCGTCCAAAATGGCGGATCTGCTGGACTCTTTCGGCAACTACACCCTGACCGAAGACGCTGCAGAAGCCGATGTGCTGCTGCTGAACACCTGCTCCATCCGTGAGAAAGCCCAAGAGAAGGTGTTCCACCAATTGGGCCGTTGGCGCCCGCTCAAAGAGGCCAAGCCTTCGCTGGTGATCGGCGTGGGTGGCTGTGTGGCTTCGCAGGAAGGTGACGCCATCCGCGAACGTGCCCCGTTTGTGGATATCGTTTTCGGCCCGCAAACCCTGCACCGCATCCCCGAGATGATCGCCAAGATCCAAGCCGGTGAAAAAGGCGTGGTGGACGTTTCCTTCCCAGAGATCGAAAAGTTCGATCGTCTGCCGGAGCCTCGCGCCGAAGGCGCCACCGCGTTTGTCTCCATCATGGAAGGCTGCAACAAATACTGCTCGTTCTGCGTGGTGCCCTACACCCGGGGTGACGAAGTCAGCCGTCCGCTGGACGACGTGCTGTACGAGATCGCGCAACTGGCCGAGCAAGGCGTGCGTGAGATCAACCTGCTGGGCCAGAACGTCAACGCCTATCGCGGCGAAACCCACGACGGTGAGATCTGCTCCTTCGCCGATCTACTGCGCTTTGTTGCCGCCATTGATGGCATCGATCGTCTGCGCTTCACCACCAGCCACCCAATGGAGTTTGGCCAGGACATCATCGACGCCTACGCCGATGTGCCTGAGCTGGTGGATTTCCTCCACCTGCCGGTACAGAGTGGCTCCGACCGCATCCTGACCATGATGAAGCGCAACCACACCGCGCTGGAGTTCAAATCCATCATCCGTCGCCTGCGCAAGGTCCGTCCGGATATCCACATCAGCTCGGATTTCATTGTCGGCTTCCCCAACGAATCCGATCAGGACTTCGAAGACACCATGACGCTGATCAAAGCCATCGACTTTGATATGAGCTTCTCCTTCATCTACAGCCCGCGCCCGGGTACCCCTGCGGCGGACATGGTGGATGACGTCGATGATGAGACCAAAAAGCAGCGTCTGTACATCCTGCAAGAGCGCGTCAACCAGCAAGCGATGACCTATAGCCGTCGCATGCAGGGCACCGTCCAGCGCATCCTGGTGGAAGGCACCTCCAAGAAAAACGTCATGGAGCTGCGCGGCCGCACCGAAAACAACCGAGTGGTCAACTTCGAAGGCCAGCCGGATCTGATCGGCACCTTCGTCGATGTTGAGATCACCGAGGTGTTCCCGAACTCGCTGCGTGCTACGCTGATCCGCACCGAGGATGAAATGGATCTGCGCCGTAACCTGCGCCCATCCGACATCCTGAAGAAGCGCCCGCATAACACCCCGGACGAACTGGGTGTGGCAACTTTCCAACCCTAACGATAACGTTTTAGTGGTTGCCCCTAAGGACAGAGATTGAGTAACAAACTGCTGACCCTCGAGGTCTACTTGGAGCCTGCACAGAATCAGCGGATCGCTGCCCTGTGCGGGCCGTTTGACGATAACCTGAAGCAAATTGAACGCCGTCTGGGTGTTGAGATCAGTTATCACAACAATCAATTTATCGTGGTGGGCAAGCCCGCACAGGCCAAGAGCGTCATCGATCTGCTCAAAACCCTGTACGTTGAAACCGCCGCGGTCAAAGGCCAACAGCCGGATCTGGAGCCAGAGCAAGTGCATCTGGCCATCCAGGAAGCCGTAGCCCTGGAGCAGGAAGATCTCAGCGCCATGGGCGATGAGGTGTTCCTCAAGACCAAGAAAGGCGTGCTCAAACCGCGCAACGCCAATCAGGCCCAGTACATCCGCAATATCATCGCCCACGACATCTGTTTTGGTGTTGGCCCAGCCGGTACCGGGAAAACCTACCTAGCGGTAGCAGCCGCGGTGGACGCGCTGGAGCGCCAGGAGATCCGCCGTATTTTGCTGACCCGCCCAGCGGTGGAAGCGGGTGAAAAGCTCGGCTTCCTGCCCGGCGATCTGAGCCAAAAGGTCGATCCCTACCTGCGCCCACTGTACGACGCCCTGTTTGAGATGCTCGGCTTCGAGCGCGTCGAGCGCCTGATCGAGCGAAACGTCATTGAAGTCGCGCCACTGGCCTACATGCGTGGCCGCACGCTCAACGACGCCTTCATCATTCTGGATGAAAGTCAGAACACCACGGTCGAGCAGATGAAGATGTTCCTGACCCGCATCGGCTTTAACAGCCGCGCGGTGATCACCGGCGACATCACCCAGGTGGATCTGCCTCGCGGCACCCGCTCCGGCCTGCGTCACTCCATCGAAGTGTTGCGCAACGTTGAGAGCATCAGCTTCAACTTCTTCCAGTCTCAGGACGTGGTGCGTCACCCTGTGGTGGCCCGGGTGGTGGAAGCGTACGAGAGCTTCGAGCGCAAAGAAGCCGCCAACAAGGCGCGGATCGAGCAAGAGCGTAAAGCCGAGCGTGAAGCCCTGGTCGCCGCTGCCACAGCCCAGCCACAAGCCGCTCAGGCTCAACTGGTGCAGCAAGACGACGCCCAGACCAACCCGTCAACCACCGAGCCAACCCAGCGCACGGAGTCCAAAGATGAACAATGAACTGGATCTGCAGATCGCCGTCGACGACAACCGCCTGCCCACCGATGAGCAGTTTCAGTTGTGGATCGACACCGCACTGAGCGGTCGCGACGCCGACAGCGAGCTGACCATCCGGGTCTGCGACAGCGCCGAAAGCCAACAACTCAACCGCGATTATCGTGGCAAAGACAAGCCGACCAACGTGCTGTCCTTCCCGTTCGAAGCCCCGCCGGGGATCGAGCTGCCGCTGCTGGGCGATCTCGTGGTCTGCGCCGAGGTCGTCGCCCGTGAAGCCGAGGAGCAAAACAAAGCGCCGATGGATCACTGGGCCCACATGGTGATCCACGGTTGTTTGCACCTGATCGGCTTTGATCATATTGAAGATAATGATGCCGAGCAGATGGAAACTTTTGAGCGTGAACTGCTGTCAAAACTGGGCATTGCCGATCCGTATCAAGAGCGGTAATCTGAGCCTGAATTCCCAACGAAAAGAGACAACATGAACGAAGACCAACCTCCGTCGAGACACACCGGTAGCAAGAGTAAGCCGGGCCTGTTAGACCGCCTGAGCCAACTGTTTACCGGTGAACCCCAAAATCGACAGGAATTGGTGGAAGTGATCCAGGACGCGCAAGAGCGCCAACTGATCGACTCCGACACCAAAGAGATGATCAATGGCGTGCTCGACGTCGCCGAGCTGCGGGTGCGAGATCTGATGATCCCACGCTCCCAGATCATCGCCATTGAGAAAAATCAGAGTGTGGCGGAGTTTCTGCCCACGGTCATCGACTCCGCTCATAGCCGCTTTCCGGTGATCGATCGGGACAAAGACCATATCGAAGGGATCCTGCTGGCCAAAGATCTGCTGGCATGGGGCTTTGGCAACACCGCCGAGCTGACCCTCGACAAGGTATTGCGCCCCGCCGTCGTTGTGCCAGAAAGCAAGCGAGTGGACGTGTTACTCAAAGAGTTCCGCTCCGAGCGCTACCACATGGCCATGGTGGTGGACGAATACGGCGGCGTGTCCGGCCTGATCACCATCGAAGACATCCTAGAAGCCATCGTCGGCGATATCGAAGATGAAACCGATGTGGAAGAGGACAATCAGGACAGCATTCGTAAGATCAGCCGCAAGGTTTGGTCCGTCGCGGCGCTCACCCCGATCGACGAATTTAACGATCACTTTAACAGCCAGTTCTCCGATGAAGAGTACGACACCGTCGGCGGACTGATCAGCCACGCCTTTGGCCACCTGCCGGAGCGGGGCGAAACCATCGTATTGGACGACTTTGAGTTTAAAGTGGTCAGTGCTGACACCCGCAGGTTAGTCCAACTGCAGGTCAAAACGACCACGCCTCAAAGCTGTAAGGACTCCTCAGCCGCGTGAAGTTATTCAATCATTCTAAAGCGGGGCTCAGCCCCGCTTTTGTTTATCCGCTGGTTTTTATCGCCGGCGCACTCAGCCATCTGGCCTTCGCCCCCTATGACGTCTGGCCGCTGTTGCCGCTGAGCCTCGCCCTACTGTTAGGTCTCAGCCGTGACTCAACGCCCAAAGTCGCAGCCAAGCTGGGCCTGGTTTGGGGCTTTGGCCTGTTCGCCTTCGGCCTGCGCTGGGTTCACGTCAGCATCGACAACTTCGGCGGCCTGCCACTGGTGGCCTCCGTCGGCCTGATGGCCCTGCTGTCGCTCTATCTGGCACTCTACCCGGCACTCTGTCTCTACCTGCTCAACCGCTTCTTTAACCAGACACTGGCCGCTCGGCTGCTGGCCTTCCCCGCGCTGTGGCTACTCACCGAGTTGGCCCGAGGTTGGGTGTTGACCGGTTTTCCTTGGTTGTGGTCCGGATACAGCCAGCTCGAAGGGCCGCTGGCCTCACTGGCCCCATTGATAGGCACATTGGGGATCGGCCTGTGCTTGAGCATTATCGCCGTGATCCTGCCAGAACTCCTGCGCCGACGCTGGTCACTGCTGGCGATCCCGCTCGTTATTACCGTTCTCAGCCTGGTTGCCGGTCAAACCCAAAGCGTGCAACGTGATGGCCGAACACTGGATGTGGCACTGGTACAGGGCAACATCGCCCAGAGCCTCAAGTGGGAGCCGGAAAACCTCTGGCCGACCTTGATCAAGTACCAAGATCTGAGCAAGCCGCATTTCGATGCTGATCTGATCATCTGGCCGGAAGCCGCTATCCCGGCGCCAGAGGCCATGGTCAGCGATTTCTTGCTGCAGCTGGATCGGGGCATTAAAGAGAGCGGCACCGGCCTGATCAGCGGGATAATCAGCATGGATCCCCAGCAGCAATTCTATAACTCACTGCTGACCTTGGGCGAAAACCCCGACGGCGTGCCGCTGCTGCCCTCCGAGCCCGGCCGTTATCACAAGCACCAACTGCTGCCCATCGGCGAATTTGTACCTCTCGAGGATCTGCTCAGGCCGCTGGCCCCGCTGTTTAACCTGCCGATGTCCTCATTCCAGCGCGGCGCTGCCCTGCAAACCAATCTGGCAGCGGGCAACGTCACACTGGCCCCGGCCATCTGCTACGAGATCGCATTCCCAGAGCTGGTGCGCAAAAATACCCATGCCGACACAGACGTGTTACTCACCGTGTCTAACGATGCTTGGTTTGGTGACTCCATCGGCCCCAAACAGCACATGGCGATCGCCCAGATGCGCGCTTTGGAGCTGGGCCGGCCCTTGCTTCGCGTTACCAATAACGGCATCACTGCCATCGTCGATGAGCACGGCGCGATCACCGAGGTACTGCCGCAGTTTGAAGAGGGCGTGCTGCGCGCCGATGTTGCACTGGTGCGGGGGCAAACCCTGTTTAACCTGACCGGCCAATGGCCATTGATCGTCCTCAGCATCGCTGTGCTGATGGGGATCCGCTACTACCGTCGGTAACCGCTCCCCAAATCACAAAGGCCGTCCACAGGACGGCCTTGCTCTAGTGTCAACACAACTGACACCGCCACCCAATCATTTCAAGCAAAATACCAACCCCCCTCCTCCCTTTGACGCTAATAAGAACATGCCGGGTAAGGTAACTCTCCTTCTGTAATGCAGCCCAGCAGCACACCTATCGGTGTAAACAAAACGCCACTGCATTACACCCAACAAATCATGATATAGATCTAAAAGCACCATCGGTTATAACTCATACACAAAAGACATAAGTAGATAACCACTATCATGGAACAGGGGAAAACAGGATGTCAGAACAACGAACACGGCGGTTGAGTCATGTCTCACTCGCCTGCTCAGTGGCGTTACTCGCCAGTATGGGCGCTCAGGCCAACTCCAGCAGCGCCAGCGCAACGGTCCATGAAGGCCACCGAACCTTCCGCGCCATCACACTCACACCGCCCACCATCGAATCAGCGCCAAACAGCCTGTACAACAACGACAACAAGCGAAACCTGCATGTTGCGCCGGCCGATCCCACTGAAATATTCGCGCCAGAACAAGACCTATATGGTGAGCACGATTACATCGTGATCCTCGAAGATCATTCGGTTGTCGTCCAGCAAGCATTGACGCAAACCGCTTCGGCCACGACCTCTTCAGCAAACCTACAAGCGGTGCGCACCCAAGCGCTCCAGCAACAAAGTACTTGGATAAGCCAGGTACAGGCCAAAGGCATTGCGTTGAATGTTAAGCGTCAATACGCACTGGGGATCAATGGTCTCGTTGCGCATATGGACCAAAACGCCGCTATGGCTCTGGCCCAACAATCCGGGATCCGCAAGATCTACCGTGCACGCACACTCGAATTGCTATCAGACAACGGCCCGAGCTTCGTCGGCGCCGATCAGATCTGGCAGGGCACAGCCGGTGGCATGGCTTATCAGGGCGACGGCGTGGTGGTTGGGATCATCGATACCGGGATCAACACCCAACACGCCTCCTTTAGCGCCAATGGGATCGACAACCCATTAGGGGACGGCGTGTTCCTGGGGGATTGTGTTGAAGACGCTAGCCTTTGTAACAACAAGTTGATCGGCGTCTACAGCTTTGACGAGATCACCGAAGCCTATGCCGATCCGGTGTTTCAGCCCGAGGTGCCCGTCTGGCAAACGCCCGATCCGCTACGCCCCGCCAACGGGGAAGATTACAATGGCCATGGCAGCCACGTAGCCAGCACCGTTGCGGGCAACATGTTAACGGATGTGCCCTATCAGATCCCCGCTAATGAGGTGACCTCCAACGGGACGTCAACCGATCTTGATATCCCCCAGATCAGTGGCATGGCGCCCAACGCCAACGTGATCTCCTACCAAGTCTGTTATCCTGGTGGCGCCGGCGATCCCTTCTCGGGGTGCCCGGAAACCGCGCTGTTAGCGGCCATCGAGCAGGCCATTATGGATCAGGTTGATGTGATCAACTTTTCCATTGGTGGCGGTGAGAGCTTCCCTTGGGAGGATGCGGTTGAACTGGCGTTCCTGTCAGCACGTGAAGCTGGGATCAACGTCGCTGCGGCGGCCGGCAACTCCGGCCCCTACTTCTTCAGCACCGATCATACCTCCCCTTGGCTGACCTCCGTAGCAGCGACCACGCATGAGCGTGTGTTTAGCGTGCCAGAAAAGACCGTCGGGAGCTTCAGTGGTGGTACCACGTTGCCATCAAGCGATGAATATAGTGGTAACAGTATCTCCGGGGCGATCACGGCGCCTGTGGTCTATGCCGGTGATTACGACAATCCCAATTCTGACCTCGCCCCGGAGCTGTGTGCGGCACCTTTCCCGGCCGATACCTTCAGCGCTGATAAAGACGGCAATCCGCTCAGCGATGCGCCTATCGTGCTGTGCTATCGCGGTGAAGTGGCCCGATTGGAAAAGGCGGTCAACGTTCAGGCCGGTGGCGCTGGGGGGCTTATCCACGCCAATATGGACTGGTCCGGTGACAGCGCAACGCTGGTTGACGACCCCTTTGTCATTCCCGGGATCCACATCAGTCGTCGTGACGGCGATCAGATCAAGACTTGGCTCGCGGATGGCAGCGATCACCGCGCCAGCATCACGGCCGCCAGCCCGGAACGCTTAGTCGATCCAGCCAATGCGGACTTTATCGCTGACTTCTCCTCACGCGGGCCCAGCTGGACCAACGCAAACTATCTGGTACCCAACATCGCAGCACCGGGTGTCAGCGTCTACGCCGCATGGACCAATGATCAACCCTTCAGCACTGTGCCCATGACTGCGGATTACACCGCGATCTCCGGCACCTCAATGGCCTCTCCTCATGTTGCCGGCGGGATGGCCCTGCTTGCAGGGCTTCGTCCAGACTGGTCGCCAGCGGAGATCCAATCCGCCATTATGTTGACCGCCAACCAAGGCGTTAAGCGGAAGATCTATGAAAACATCCTCGATCTGGATGCTCCCTATTACGTCGGCTCCGGCCGCATGGACGTCGCAGCAGCAGCCAATGCAGGCTTGGTGATGGACATTCCGGTCGACGAGTACCTGGCCGCCAACCCCAACAACGGTGGCTACGTAAACCGGCTCAACACCCCCAACATGGTCGAAATGGAGTGCCGCAAGCAATGCAGCTGGCTGCGTACCGTGAAAGCTACTACCTCAGGCAGCTGGACCAGCGAGGCGGCAGCATGGGAAGGCTATGAAGGCGCCACCTTCACCGTATCGCCCGCACAGTTTTCTCTGCAAGCCGGTGAAAGCCAGGTGCTAGAGATCACCGCCACCATCAACGAGGATATCTACTCCAAGAGTTGGGAAGGCGAGTCCGCTGACAACGAATACGTCCATTACTTCGGTACCATAGCGCTAATCGCCGACAACGGTGCCATTCCGGTCAGTACCATGCAAGCTATCGCTGGCTACAACCGTGGCGACGCCCCCGTCGAACTCAACATGACGGTCGGCCGAGATGAAGGCTATAGCGCGATCAATGGCATACAACTGCCTGCTTTCAACGATTTTACCGCCCAATTCCTCGGTCCCGTTGCGCCAAGCATTGAGCAGTTCCACGTTGCAGCCGATACCTACTGGCTCAACCCCTTTGATGACATTACCGATGGTGCCGCCTACACCAGCATCACCATTGAAGAGGGGACAGAACGCTTTGTGGCCGAGGTCCTCAAGGCCGAAGCGTACGATTATGAGAACCTCTATATTCGTCAACCAACCTTGATTGTTGGTCGCAGCGCCGACGGCAGTGGCATTCCGCCAGTCGGCATCGACGCCGCCCGACCAGAGATCCTCTGTATCAGTCAGCACGCCACCGAAGGCAACTACTGCGCCTTTAACACCCCGGCACCCGGCACCTACTGGATCGTCGTTCACAACATCAACGACAGCTGGCAGCACGAAGGACAGATAGAGATCGATCTCGCCACCGCGGTGATCACCAGCGATAGCCAAGGGATGTTAAGCCTGACCGGCCCCGCCAGCCATGACGGTGTTAGCCCATTGAGTCTCGACTTTGGCTGGAACTGGCCCGACAGCCAGCCCGGTGATGTGCTCTACGGCGCAGTCAACATGGGCCCATCAGCCAGTGCTCCGGCTGGGTTTGGCTTTAGTGGCTTGCGCTTAGAGCGGGATGTTAACGACATTCATATAAGTCAAAGTCAGAGCACGGCAAATGCTGGTGATATCATTGATTTTGCACTTGATATCCGACAAAACCTCGAAGCAACGGATCGGGAACTAAATATCAATGTCACCCTACCAGAAGGATTGACCTTAATCCCCGACAGCGTTCAGTATGACGATCAACTTGGTGCTTTACTGAACCAAGAAGATGGACGCTTTATCATTAGTGGCGTACAGCCCAGCAGCGCCGAGGTTGAACGCAAGTACAACGTCAGCACCAACTTCGACAACCCACAATGTATGACACCAGACCTGGTCGAAGACTGGCACGGTGGCTATATCGATCTACACAGCATGTTTGGCCTGCAGCCTTGGGAAGAATGGATGCAAGGCGATGCCAACTCCGTGTTTAACGTGCCCATCGACTACCTGTTCTACAAGCCGGCTGACATCATGCTGTACGGTCGTCCCAGCACCGGCACCGTCCAGATGACTGCCGCGGGTCTGTTCAATCTCGCAGACGGTGAGTACTACAGCTGGCACTACGGCATGGCCATCGGCATGTTCCAGAGTGCGTTTGCGCCACTGTTTAACGACGCCTTCGAAACTACCTACAAGCGTCATTGGGAAGATCCGCAAGGGCTGACCATCATCAGCCTCTGGGAAGAGGACAACCCAGATCTGGGCGACGTGGCCATTCTGGAATTCGATAACCTGGTGGACACCTCAACCGGTGGTCAGATCGATGTTCAGGCAATCCTGCGCAGCGGCCTGGACTTCCGCCCCAACCACCCAGAGCTGACCTTCGCCTATAACAACATCACCGGCGATATGGCCCGCGGGATCATCGGGACCATCGGCTACGCTGGCGCCTGGGATCTCTGGGGCGAAGGTGGCGGCTCAGAAGGGACCTTCTATGACATATTCGGCCTGGATAACCTGGATGAAGTCCTACAGGACGACCTAGTGGTCTGCTACGACTACGACGGACCAGAGCGCACCGCCATGCAACTGAAGTTCAAGGTTCGTGTCCATGAGGATGCCTCATCCACAGAGCAAACCGTTAGCCTGACTCACCAGTTCGGCAGCAGCTCAGCGGTCACTGAAAGCCACAGTGTGGCTGTCTCCGGCAATCTCCAGTTAGCGACGATCGCCGATCAGACCACCGACGAGAATATGGCATTGGCAGGGATCGAGGTGTTCTACACCGACGGTAACACCTACCCCAATACCATCGAAGTCAGCGGTGAACACGTGACAGCGACGGTGCATGGCCATGAAAGTGGCGCCACCTTCGATCTGATGCCTGACCCTGACTTCCACGGCCAAACGGAAATCACCGTGATCGTGCGTGACTCGGTTCATTCCAGCGACATGGCCAGCACAAGCTTCATGCTGACCGTCAACTCAGACGGTGTGGAGCCCACACCTGAGCCAGAGCCTGAGCCTGAACCTGACTCAAATAGCTCTAGCAGTGGCTCCTTCGGTGGATTCGCGCTGTTGTTGCTGGCCGGCTTCGGTCTGCGTCGACGCACGCGCTAAACCACGTTAAGCCAAACAAAACGGCAGCCGCTTGGCTGCCGTTTCTATTGGTTAAACCGCTCAGATCGCGTCCAGCGCTTCGGACAGCTTGGACACCGCCGTCACCTCCATCCCTTCGATCGGCTGGCGTGGCGCATTGCCCTTGGGCACGATGGCCCGTTTAAAGCCGTGTTTGGCGGCTTCACTCAGGCGCTCCTGGCCGTTAGGAACCGGACGAATTTCACCGGACAACCCCACCTCACCGAACACCACCAACTCCTGTGACAGCACCGTATCGCGGAAGCTGGAGACCATGGTCAGCAGCAACGCCAGATCGGCCGCGGTTTCGGCCACTTTCACGCCGCCGACGACGTTGGCGTAAACGTCCTGATCCGACATCAGCAAGCCACCATGACGGTGCAGCACCGCCAGCAGTAAGGACAATCGGTTCTGCTCCAGCCCGACCGAGACCCGACGCGGGTTGGACAGCGGACTTTGATCGACCAGCGCTTGCAGCTCCACCAGCAAGGGCCGCGAGCCCTCCCACACCACCATCACCACCGAGCCCGCCGACGGCTCCTCACCGCGAGACAAGAAGATGGCGGAAGGGTTGCTCACCTCTTTGAGGCCTTGACCGGTCATGGCAAACACGCCCAGCTCGTTGATGGCGCCAAAGCGATTCTTGTGCGAGCGCATGGTGCGGTAGCGACTGTCGCCCATGGAATCGAGCATCACCGAGCAGTCGATGCAGTGCTCCAGCACCTTAGGGCCGGCCAGCGTGCCATCTTTGGTGACATGGCCCACCATAAAGATGGCGACGTTATTCTGCTTGGCGAAACGGGTCAGGTAGGCGGCACTTTCCCGCACCTGCGCTACGCTGCCCGGCGCCGATTGGATATCCGCCATGTGCATCACCTGAATGGAGTCGATCACCATGATCGAGGGCTTCTCCTTCTCGGCGATCATGCAGATCTGCTCTACCGAGGTTTCCGACAGCATCTTCAGCTTGTCCGTCGGCAGTGACAGGCGATTGGCCCGCATCGCCACCTGCTGCAGTGACTCCTCGCCCGTCACGTACAGGGCATTCATCTGCTGTGACAGGCGACACATCACCTGCAGCAGCAGAGTCGATTTACCCGCCCCAGGATTACCGCCGATCAAGATCGCCGCGCCGGGCACCACGCCCCCGCCGAGCACCCGATCCAGCTCGTTATAGCCGCTGGAAAAACGCGGCACCTCGGTCAGATCGATCTCCGCCAGCGTTTGCACACCCGAGCTGCCCGCGCCAGCATAGCCACTGAGCCGCTCAGTATTTCGGCTCTTGCTGCCTGCCCCCAGTCGAACCTCGGTCAAGGTATTCCAGGCGCCGCAGGCGTTACACTGGCCCTGCCAGCGTGGGTGATCCGAACCGCAGTCATTACAGACGTAGGCTGATTTTACTTTTGCCATGAACAGACCAATATTTTTCAACAAGATGAGCCATTATCACCGATGGGAGATCGGGGTTACAATGGCCGCCAGCAGATTATCTACCGAGCCTGGCATGGAACAGCACACCGCCCTGATCACCCAACTGACTCCCCTATTACAAGCCCCTGACTTTGATCAGTCCATGGCTCTACTTTGTGCCGATCTTTCGGCAACCGAGCGTTTCTTGCTCAAGATGGAGCTCAACCGACTCAATCAACCCACCCGTCAGTCGCTGGACCTACGTCGCCGCGTCAAAGAGCCGTGTGACGCGGTGGAGATCGGAGGCGTCACCCATTTCCTCCCTCGCAGTAAAGCCCAGCACCTGCGTCAGTCGGTGAAGCTGTATGGCGATCGCCTCACCATCGGTGCCATCGAAGCCTGTCTGAGCCATGTCTCCTCACCTCAGCCGATCGATGAGGTGTATCTGCCCACCGAGCTTCCGCCCGGTCAGTGCGAGCTGCTGCCGCTGGGTCACTATGTGGTTCGCCAAGAGCCGCGCCGCTCATTTGCCACCGAGATCTCGTTAAGCCAAGGGGGGGAGCCCATCGACGCCCTGACACTGGATCTGTCTGTGGGGGGCTGTCGGGTACGGATCGACAACGCCACCCGGCTGGATCCGGACAAGCCAGTGCTGATCCACTTTATCGCCCTGAGTAAGGAGTATATCGTTCCGGCGTTAGACCAAGGTGTCCCCTATCAGCTGCTATCACAACAGCCGCAGAAGGGCTTTCTTCACCTACGCCTTAAGCGTGATCGAGAGCAGCACGCACAAAGCCGGGAGCTTGCGCGGATCCTCCAGGCAAGCGCCCTACGCTCAACGCTGGAGCTCAACCACCTGATCGCCACCACCCGCAGCCACGGCTATGAACGCCACCTGCTGCCCAACCTGACCACGCTTGCCATTGCCCTAGCCAATGATCACAACCACTATCGCCCGTTGATGCTGCTGCAGACCCAAGCCAACCAAGCCAGCTGGCATTACTGGCTGAATGAACAAGGGGTCAATCAACTCTCTGCCGCGCTCAGCAATTCCCGGATCAGCCGCCTGCTGCAAGAGCCCGACAACGGCGCCCATGCCCTGCTCTATAGCTTCCATATCCGCCAGCGTGAACAATTGCTGTTCTTTACCGCCACACTCAGTGAACTGATGCACAATGGCCATGCCGACAGCTTCCTTCATCTGGCCGCGCAGCAAGACAGCTTCCGCGTACACCAACTGAGTTTTCAACAGCTCAGTCCAACCGATATCCGCCGGGCACTGCGCAACCCCATAAACTCTCAGGCATTCGAGCCGCTGGTGTGCCAACAGCTGCAAGAAGCCAACCTTTTATTGCAGCTGCAGCCCTTGCCCGGTGCGCAGGGCGCCCACTACCAGCATCGAACGCTCAATATCGATCCCGACCAACTGCGACGCTACGGCATGAGCCGAGTCAACAAGGATCCCATCCGCCCGCTGCTACTGAAATTTGACGATCGCCGGCGTGAGTCCCGTTTCCAGCTCAACACCCCATGTATCCTAAGCCAAGGCCGCAAACACTTCGCCGGCAACACTCTGGATGTCTCCCCCCGCGGCCTCAAACTGCAACTGGACGCCCCCGGCACGTTTGCCAAAGGGGATACCTTGGTACTCGCCCTGCCCAAGATGCAGCCGCTGGCGGGCAAGTTAAAACTCAGCGGGATGCACTATCAGATCGTGGGACTCCATGCCGACAACCGAACCCTGCGACTCAAAGCGACCCACAGCCACTCCCATGCCGGGGTGGTGTTCTTGTCGCACCTACTCAACAAAAACCACAATAAGCTGACCGAGCTCGGCTCGTCGCACCATCATCTCCAACTCACCGAAGGGATGAAAAACTTCGCGTTACGTCAGTTACAGGCGCTGCCGCTCTTTGTCCATAAGCGCCATCGCCGCTTGCAGTTTACTCTGATCGGGGCGAGCGCCGAGCCCAGCCCATTGCACCGCCGGCTAATGAGCGAGGCCAGTGAACACGCCGACTTAAGCTGGCTCCTGCTGCAACCGCAGATCAAAGCACTGCTAGAGCAACTGAGCGAGGCACGCCCCAATGAGCCGGTGGTACTGGAATTGGCGGCGATCCTGCCGACCGAAACCGAATCCGCCCGTTGCCTTTACCTACCACATCAACCGGCGCAGTTACGCCAATTTATTGTGGATGGCCTAGTACGTCAGCGCTTTATCGGCCTTCGACTGGAGTTGGTGCCAACCGGTAAGCCGGATCTGGATTATCTGCAACAAGACCTGGCGGCGATCAGCGGCCATGCGCTGCACCGAGCGCGGGAATTGGAAGAGATGTTGTGGCAGGTGCAAGGTTGCGGCCAACTCTACGACATCAGCCATGAACTCATGTGCCGCGCGGGGCTGGAAAGTCTGCTGCCAACCCCGTTGGTTTCAGGTGCGATCGACTGATCCCAGCCTATCCGTGCTGCAGCAGGGCCAACACCGCATCCAGGCCCAACTGCTGAATGGCCACATCCGCCTGTGCAGCAACCGCAGGCTTGGCATGGTACCCCACCCCCAACTGAGCCGCCGCCAACATCGGCAGATCGTTAGCGCCATCGCCGATGGCCAGCCACTGTCGGCTCGGGATCCCATAGCGCTGGCCCAGCTCCGACAAGATCGCAGCCTTGCGCTGCGCATCGACGATAGGCCCGGTGATCTGCCCGGTCAATCGCTCCCCTTCTACCGCCAGATCATTCGCCTCGAAATGATCCAGTCCCAGCTGCTGCGCCAGAACACGGGCGATCCGATTGAAACCGCCGGAGGCCAGCGCCATCTTCCAGCCCCGAGCTTTAAGGGTTTGGCACAAGCATTCCAATCCCGGGTTCAAGGGCAGATCAGCCGCGATCTCATCCATCACCGACACAGGGATCCCCTCGAGCATCGCCACCCGCTGACGCAGTGAGTCGGCAAAATCCAACCCGCCCTGCATCGCCAGCTCCGTCACCTCTGCGACCTGCTGATAGACCCCGCCTCGGCGCGCGATCTCATCGATGCACTCGATGGCGATCATGGTGGAATCCATGTCCATCAGCAGCAAGCCCGGCTCAGACAGAGACGGCGTCTGTGTTGGCAGCATCAAAAGCTCACAGCCAGTGGGTGCCGGCGGCAACGCACCGGCGCACTGCCCCTGCCAACCGATCCGCTGCAGCGAAGGGGTTACCACCTCCGCCAGCACAGGGGTCATCACGCCACAACCGGCCAGCGCCTGGGCAGCATGCTCGGCCGTCAAACAGGGGCCGAGCAGCAGCAGGGTTTGCTGTTCGCCCTGCGGCGGCAGCAGATCCACGCTAAGTTGAGGGATGAGGGATGGGTTTTGATCAGCCATCATGACGGTTCCTTGTTTTGCTTCTGAGCCAGTTCCGCCTCTATTATAGGGAGGGAGCCGATTAAAGGAACGATAAAACAGGATGTTGCGAAAGCACCAACACCGTCTGATCCGGTTATCACAGATCGCAATTGCCTTGACATTACTGATCACGGTTCAACTGTTGTGGCAACAACAACGGCTTCATCGTCAAGCGCTATTGGCAACGCACGCCATGGAATTAGCCGATAACCTGATGGAGCACGCCGCCCACAGTGCCGCGATGGCGCTCAAGCTGGATGACGACGCGATGATGCAGTGGGTCGTGACCCGCCTAAACGACGATCCCCGCGTGCTGTCCGCCTCCATCTTTAACTACCAAGGCCACCGTCTGGCCTTCGCCCAAAGTCTGTTCCCCGACGCCGACCTACCGGAACAGGCTGAGCTGGAATTGGCCCTGCGCCAATTCTCACCGCTGACCACCCCGATAACCCATGGACAGGAAGCGTATGGTTACCTGCGCATGCGGATCAACCATTCGCTGTTTTTCCTCGAACAGCGTCATCTGCAACAAACCCAACAGCGGGAAACGGGTCTGCTATTGCTGCTCAGCGGGCTGATCGGCTTCATCCTAGCCCGCGCGCTCTCCTTTAAGCGTGCCAGCTACAGCCATCAGCAGCGGCTGGCAAAACGGCAAAAAAAACGGGCGACTCATACCGAGTCGCCCGTACAAAATGACTGATGTCACCGACTCACAGTAGCGAGTCCAGCGTCATTACGATCATGTCATTGAAGGTGGTCTGACGCTCTTCGGCAGTGGTGGCTTCACCGGTACGGATATGATCCGATACCGTCGCCACACACAGCGCCTTAGCACCAAACTCGGCGGCAACGCCGTACAGGCCAGCCGCTTCCATCTCAACGCCCAAGATGTTCATCTTTTCCATTACGTCGAACATCACTGGATCCGGCGAGTAGAACAGATCCGCAGAGAAGATGTTGCCCACGCGCACCGGGATCCCCGCTTTGTCAGCGGCATCAACCACGTTCTTCAGCAGACCGTAGTCGGCGATCGCGGCAAAGTCGTGATCGCGGAAACGCTGACGGTTCACCTTGGAATCCGTACAGGCGCCCATGCCGATCACCACATCGCGAACCTTCACGTCAGTGGAAACCGCACCACAGCTGCCCACGCGGATCAGGTTCTTCACACCGTACTCGGTGATCAGCTCCTTGGCGTAAATAGAGCAGGATGGAATGCCCATGCCTGAGCCCATCACAGAAACACGCTTACCTTTGTAAGTGCCGGTAAAGCCCAGCATATTACGTACATCGGTTACCTGCTCGACGTCCTCGAGAAAGGTTTCGGCGATGTATTTTGCCCGCAAGGGATCACCAGGAAACAGAACAGTTTCAGCGAACGCACCCGCTGGTGCATTAATATGCGGAGTAGCCATCAAAAGACCCCATTTGTTGACGAGTTACAGAAAGGATTTACCGTAGTCCATCGGTGCCAGGCCCAAATGTGCGGCCAAGCTTTGTCCGATATCGGCAAACGTATCGCGTTTTCCTAAGTTACGCGCAGCCACGCCGGGTCCAAACAGGATCACCGGCACGTGCTCGCGGGTGTGATCCGTCCCGGTCCAGGTCGGATCACAACCGTGATCCGCGGTGATGATGACGATGTCGTCCTCTTTCAACCGCGCGATCAACTCAGGTAAACGAGTATCAAAGTACTCCAAGGCTCCAGCATAGCCGTTCAGATCACGGCGATGTCCGAAGGAGGAGTCAAAATCGACAAAGTTTGTGAACACCAAGCTTTGCGCACCGGCATCATCCACCGCTTGCAAAGTCGCGTCCCACAAGGCGTCCAATCCGGTCGCCTTCACTTTTTGTGTAATGCCACGATGGGCATAAATGTCAGCGATCTTGCCGACGGAGATCACCTCTCCGCCCGCTTCAACCAACTTATCCAGTACCGTCGGCGCTGGTGGCTCAACCGCGTAATCTTTACGATTCCCCGTCCGGGCAAAATCCATCGCACTGGTACCGACAAACGGACGCGCGATCACGCGGCCAATGTTATAAGGCTCAAGCTCTTCACGGGCGATCCGGCACAGTTCGTACAAGCTCTCTAGGCCAAAGCTCTCTTCATGACAAGCGATCTGGAACACGCTGTCTGACGAGGTATAGAAGATCGGCGCGCCTGTACGCACATGCTCTTCACCCAAGCGCTCCAGAATGGTGGTGCCCGATGCGTGGCAGTTGCCCAGGAAGCTGGTCAAGCCCGCACGCTGTAAGATCTTGTCGGTCAACTCGGCCGGAAAGCTGTTTTGCTTATCGGTGAAGTAGCCCCACTCGTACAAAACCGGCACACCGGCCATCTCCCAGTGACCACTCGGAGTGTCTTTGCCCGAAGACAGCTCTGCAGCAAAACCATAGGCTCCGGTCACTTGCGCTTCCAGATTAAAGCCAGCTGGCACCTGACCGGTACTGTCAAACGCCAGTCGAGCCAAGCCCAACCGGGTTAGGTTTGGCAAGTTCAAAGGGCCGCTGCGACCGACCTCAGCGCCGCCTTCGGCGCAGACCCGGGCAATGCTGCCAAAGGTGTCGGCACCGACATCACCGAATTGATCAGCATCGTCGGTCGCCCCCACCCCAAAAGAATCCATCATCAGCACGATAGCTCGAGCCATACCTTCCTCCTCGTCACGATTTATTTGCGGATCACCCGATAGATCTCCTGAGCCAAGGCCGGAGCCTCATCGCTCAAGGTGATCGCATGGCGCAGCGCTTGCGCGGCTTGCTGCCAGGACGCTTCATCGCGCGCCGACAACAGCGCCAATGGCGTGTCAGCCATTACTGCTTGCCCCAATACACACAGCTGCTCAAAGCCCACGCTGTGATCGATCTCGTCACTGGCCACCTTACGGCCACCGCCGAGATTTACCACCGCCATGCCAATCGCACGGGTGTCCATGGCTGCAACATAACCGCTTGCCTGCGCCATCACCGGCTTGATCACCGCCGCTTGCGGCAGATACTCACCGTAGCGCGCGACAAAATCCGCCGGGCCACCCAAACCTTCAACCATCAGGCTAAAACGTTTGAGGGCTTCGCCATTGTCCAATACCGCCAGCATCTGCTCACGCCCTTGGGCAACCGTCTCAGCCAATTTCCCCAGCACCAGCAGCTCGGCCCCCTGAGCCAGGGTGATCTCCAACAAGCGGGGGTTACGGTATTCGCCGTTTAAGAAACGCACCGCCTCGCGGATCTCCACCGCGTTACCCGCGCTGGAAGCCAGTACTTGGTTCATATCGGTCAGCAGTGCCGTGGTCGGCACCCCTGCGCCATTGGCCACATCAACGATGCTCTGGGCCAACTGCTCAGATGCCTCATAGGTTGGCATAAAGGCGCCACTGCCCACTTTTACATCCATCACCAAAGCGTCCAGCCCAGAGGCCAGTTTCTTCGACAGGATGGAAGCGGTGATCAGCGAGATGGAATCTACCGTCGCCGTCACGTCACGGGTGGCGTACATACGCTTGTCGGCGGGAGCCAACTCACCGGTCTGGCCGATGATGGCGATCCCCGCCTGCTTCACCACACGACGGAAGGTCGCATTATCCGGCGTGATGTTGTAGCCGGGAATGGACTCCAACTTATCCAAGGTGCCGCCGGTGTGACCCAGGCCACGACCGGAGATCATCGGCACATAGCCCCCACAGGCCGCGATGATCGGTCCCAGCATCAAAGATACGCAGTCACCGACGCCGCCGGTGGAGTGCTTATCGATCACCGGGCCATCAAAGCCCATATCATCCCAACTGAGCACGACCCCGGAGTCACGCATCCCTTCGGTCAGCGCCACCCGCTCGGGCATGGTCATATCATTAAAGTACACCGTCATGGCGAACGCCGCGATCTGACCTTCACTGATCGATCCGTCGGCGATCCCTTGGCAGAAAAAGTGGATCTCCTCAGCACTCAGCGGCTGGTTATCACGCTTTTTTTTAATGATCTCTTGCGGTAAAAACATAGCTAGCTCCATGCAATAAGGGGAAGGGCAAGCCTTCCCCTCATCCGGATCAGTAACCTTGGCCTTCGGCTGGCTTATCACCATGCCCCAAGGTCGCCAGTAGGCTGGCCAGCAGGCTGGACGCGCCGAAGCGGAAGGTACGCGGGCTCACCCAGTCATTACCTAGAATGGACGCGGCCAGTGCCAAATACTCGCTGGCTTGCTCAGCGTTGCGAACACCGCCGGCTGGCTTAAAGCCGACCTTGGTATCTTTCGCGGCGATCACTTCCATCATGATGCGAGCGGACTCCAGAGTCGCATTGACGGGCACCTTACCGGTGGAGGTTTTGATGAAGTCGGCGCCGGCATCGATGCAGATCTCAGACGCCTTGCGGATCAAGGCTTCCTCTTTCAGCTCACCGGTTTCGATGATCACCTTCAGCAGCACCTCACCACAGGCTTCTTTACAGGCCTTCACCAGATCAAAGCCGATCTGCTCGTTACCCGCCATAAAGGCGCGGTAAGGGAACACCACATCCACTTCGTCTGCACCGTAGGCCACCGCCGCTTTGGTTTCAGCCACTGCGATCTCGATGTCATCGTTGCCGTGTGGGAAGTTGGTCACGGTGGCGATCTGAACTTGCTCAGCGCCGATCTCGCGCAGGGTCTTGCGGGCGATCGGGATAAAGCGTGGGTAGATGCAGATCGCAGCCGTGTTTCCGGCAGGCGATTTGGCCTTATGACACAGGTCGATCACCTTCTGATCGGTGTCGTCGTCATTCAGGGTGGTCAGATCCATCAAAGTCAAAGCGCGCAAGGCGGCTGCATTCAGATCGCTCATGGAGATCTCCAATTCTGTAGTAAGTAAGCAGTATAGATAAGTTCACTCACCGGCACCGTAACGGCACGGCACAGAAGTGCCCGATTTTCAGGCACAGCGAACCCGGTCTCGTCACAGCTAGGCGACGCGGACTTGGTTCCTTGAAGATCAAAGGTCGATCCTCTTCGTAGAGAGGCCAATCCTCGCGAAAAATCCATTTTCCCGCCAAAATTTTGTCAAGAATAACAAAAGGGTCTGCCAATTGGCAGACCCTAGAGAACAATGTGTTCGCATTTTAACGCCTGTGTCGCACGACACAGCGCAAATATTCACATTTAGAAGTTGTACTTAACGGTGTAGATCATACCGTCCTGGTAGGTTGCGCTACCCAGGTTATTGTGGGAGTAACGGTACTGTAGGCCGGCAGTCAGATTGTCAGTGGCATGCCACCACAGCGCGATCGCGCCATCGTGGCCAACAGAATCTTCGTTGTAGGCTTCATCGCGGGCAAAATCGGTCTCGTGCCAGTTGGATACGGAGAACTTCTGACCCGCAGCCTGGAAGTCATAACCGGCTACCCAGCCGATGGTGCCACCAGTCAGGCCAGCAAAACCGCCACCGTCATAGCTATTGTGTGCGTAATGAGTGGCAATGAATGGCTTGGCCCAGAAACCAGACTCGGTAAACAGGGTGTAACGCAGACCGTATTTCTGGTTTACCACGTTATAGCCGGAAGAATCAGCTAGGTTGTAAACCTGAGCAAACAACTGCACGTTGTCGACCGGGGTGTTGATACCCACGTTGCCTTTGATGGCAGTTCGAGTATCTTTGTTTGCGTCATCGTGACCGCTACCGGCAAATGGGTTTTCTAAGTCGATGAAGCCGTAAACGTCACCCCAGGTAAAACCCGCACCGCCTTCGGCTTCCAAAAACAGGAAGTCACCTTTACCGGCGCGCTCTTCGGTTTTATCGGTCCAATCCAGGTAGTTGGCAGACACTGAGCCGAAACCATACAGGTACTCAGCTGAAACTGGGGCAGACAGGGCAAGGGCGGCGGCGCCAGCAACGGCCAGGGTGTTCAATTTGTTCATCATCAACCTACTCAAAAGACAATTCTTCAATATCTGTGTGCCCTCTTCCCTGCTGGCGGGACGAATTGTATTCGGATGAACCAATGAAACAATCACGGATGTGATTTCATGTGTCTTTTTGTGCTCTCCTTCGCATTTTTATCGCCAGCGACTCATACTACGGTCAAAAAAAACACAGGCAAACAAGCGTTCACAGCCGGGTGTGAAACAACGGGAATGAAAAAGGCCGACGTCCGCCGGCCTTTTGGGGAGAAGAGGGGCTTGCTTAGAAATTGTACTTGACCGTATAGATGATGGCGTCACCGTATCCGGCTTGGCCTAATTTATTATCAAAATAACGGTACTGCAGGCCGAGGGTCACGTTTTCCGGCACAGGTAGATGCCACCAAAACGCCAGCGCACCGTTGTGCCCGGTCGAGCCACCGCCGCCACTGCCGCTGTAGTTATCGTCACGGCCAAACTCGGTTTCATGCCAGTTAGAGATGGAAAACTTCTGATCCGATACCGAAAAATCGTAGCCCAGCACCCAACCAAGCATGCCACCATTGACCCCGGTCCAGCTGTCGGTTCGGGTGTAGTTCATGCCGAGAAACGGCGTCATCCAGAAGCCGGATTCGGTAAAGATCTTATAGCGCACCCCGATCACCGTGGTGCTGTCATAGAATCCGCCGCCCATGGCGTAGTAATTCTGGAAATAGCCTTGCCAATTATTCCAGACGTTATAACCGACGGAAAACTTTGCGGCGATCCGAAACGAGCTGTTGCCCTCAAAGCGGTCGGTACCATCGTCCTGGGTGTCATTGCCTTCAAAGGTGTTTTCCATGTCGAAGAAGCCGTAGACATCGCCCCAATCAAACCCAGCCCCACCTTCCAACTCGATGTAGTAGAAATCCTCTTTAAATCCCCCCGAATCCCGCTCAGTACCCGAGGTCCAATCCAGATAGTTAATGTTCACATCCGCGAAGCCATACAGGTACTCAGCCTGTACCGGCGCAGACAAGGCCACCGCGGCCAAAGCAATGGGTACGATCCTCATGCCATCTCTCCTGCATCCTCTTATTGTCACCGTTGACGTTTTCAAACCATCGAAACGCATTCATGGTCTGATAAACCTTAGTCAAGTCAGCAGCAAACGCCATGTTAGTGCAGAAAAAGGGGAGGAAACCTCTGTACAGAGCCGTTGCCCTCGGAGGCTGCTATCAGAACGAGCACAGCAGCCATTGATGGGCGCCATGACACCGGCTCGGCAAGCGTACGAGTAAGGAAGCCCAAGGAGGGGAACAGCAGGCGATAGGGCGAGAAGTGTCGCTCGCTGGGCTAAATGGCGCTCTCCTGCGCATGGGATGCGACCTCGCCAACCGATGAAAAACCACTGCTCCATACGCGGTACCAAAGATTGGCGAAAAAAAACGGCCACCCAAAGGTGACCGTTTGTGCTCGCTAAGCGAGTAATTACATGGACAGGCCCAAGAACAGACCCGCCAGCGTCGCACTCATCAGGTTCGACAGGGAGCCGGCGATCACCGCACGCATACCCAGCTGCGCCAGATCGTGGCGGCGGGATGGAGCCATGGCGCCCAAGCCGCCCAACAGGATGGCAATGGAGCTCAGGTTGGCGAAGCCACACAACGCGAAGGACAAGATAGCCTGGGTACGAGGCGTCATCTCAACACCGTTGATCAGCATTTCGCCGCTCAGGTATGGCGCCAAGTTGATGTAAGCAACAAATTCGTTCACCACGATCTTCTGACCGATGAACGAACCTGCCACGGTGGCCTCTTCCCAAGGCACACCCATCAGGAAGGCCAATGGGGCGAAGACGTAACCCAGGATGATCTCCAGGCTCAGGCCTTCGAAGCCCACCAGACCACCGGCCCAGCCGATGATCCCGTTCAGCATGGCGATCAAACCGATGAAGGCCAACAGCATAGCACCCACGTTCAGCGCCAGTTGCATACCGGAAGAGGCGCCCGCAGCAGCGGCATCCAATACGTTGGCAGGCTTGTCAGCAGCTTCTTCCAGATCTTGTACGTCCTGGTTGGCTTCTTCAGTTTCTGGCTCCATCAGCTTGGCCATCATCAGACCACCCGGGGCCGCCATGAAGGACGCCGCGATCAAGTACTCCAGTGGCACGCCCAAACCGGCGTAACCGGCCAGTACAGAACCAGCAACAGACGCCAGGCCGCCCACCATAATGGCGAACAGCTCAGAGCGGGTCATGGTTGGGATAAACGGACGCACCACCAGTGGCGCTTCGGTCTGGCCCACAAAGATGTTGGCGGTAGCAGACATGGACTCAGGGCGAGAAGTACCCAGCGCCTTTTGCAACGCACCACCGATGAAGCGGATGACCCACTGCATCACACCGATGTAGTACAGCACCGCGATCAGCGAGGAGAAGAACACGATGATCGGCAGAACGTTAATGGCAAAGATAAAGCCCACTTTGAACTGGGCCAGATCACCAAACAGGAAACCGATCCCGTCGTTGGCGTAACCAATCACGGAGGAAACGGCTTCGGAAATAGCGCCAAGAATGCGCTGTCCCGGTGGAAAATACAGTACGAAAGCACCCAGTGTTGCTTGGATCGCAAACGCGCCACCCACGGTGCGCCAGTTGATCGCGCTGCGGTTTGACGACAAACCAAAGGCGATTGCCAGCAGGGTGACGACCCCTACCAGACTCATCACAATACTCATTGACCCATTATCCTCTTTATTTGGACTTCGCTGACGTGTAGAGCACATCAATCTAGAAAACGGCGAGATTATACTGATCACTTCGGCAAAAAGCCTCAGACAAACGGTAATAATTGTGACTTACCACCGATTTTGAATTCAATTCGGCCAGCTTTGGCCGTCATCACTTCACAGCAATTCACACACCCATGATCGATCCAGTACTCACTACGGACTCGAATAACCATAGCAGTTGGACTTCCCAGCGATGGGTGTGCGTGAATTTTAATCAGAAATTGAAGGGTTAGCGGCCGTAATTTGAGGCTGACACTGCCAGCGTGGGAACAGCTCAGCGACATTGTATGCTAAAGGCTCGATCAACTCTTTGGGATCGCACCCACGCAACCGGGCTAACTGTGACAATATGTGAGGCAAGCGCGCCGGCTCATTGGTCTCGCCCTGATGGCCGCAGATAGGCATATCTGGGCTGTCGGTCTCAAGCAGCAAGGAGGTCAGGGGCAGCGCTGCCACGGCCGCGCGTGTTTTGGCGGCGCGTGGGTAGGTGATGGTGCCACCGATCCCCAACTTCAAGCCGCGCTTAATATACTGCTGCGCCAAGGCGGTACTGCCGCTGAATCCGTGCACCACGCCGCCGGCGCTTAACGGGATCTCATTAAGCAGCCTTAGCAGTTCATTATGGGCCTTACGCACATGCAGGATCACGGGTAACTCATGTTGCTGCGCCAACCTCAATTGAGCGCGGCATAAGTGCTCCTGCTGCGGCAGCGGCAGCGGCGAGCCGATGGCATCCAGGCCACACTCTCCTATCGCGACATAAGGGTGCGGCACAGAGAGCCGCGCAGCCATGTGCTCGACGTCATCGGGCTGATGGGCAAAACAAGGATGTAAGCCGATCGCCACGGCAACCGAAGCATCGCGCTGACTTAAGCACTCAAGCGCGGGCCAATGGCCGCGATCCACCGCAGGCACCAGGTAGCCGCTGACCCCCTGAGCCGCCGCTCGAGCAAGCACCGCGTCGAGCTCCCCAGCCAAGGGGGGCAGATCAAGATGACAATGGCTATCGATCAACATCATCCACCGCCTTGGAGCGCTCTCCTCGTTTCAGCGCTTGCTGCGCCCGCTCATCCAAGGGAACGCAACAACGCCGCGCCTCCGGCGTCAACCCCAGCCCATCCAGCAGATCACAATATCGTTGCCACCATCGCTTCAACCACGCCATCTTTGCTCCCAATCGCCGAAGATCTCGCTCGGTACTGTAGCAAGTGGCGTAAAGCTTAGCGACGACGGACACCGGCAAAAGCCATTACAAGCACACCACGGCGACGACAGAATGGGACAAACCTTTGTTTTGGGTGCTTTATGATAACCTCTGCGCGCTTTTTCCCCCCAGACCGCTGAGCTGCAACATTTCCGACCCTACCGCTTGGTTAGCTTGGCCCATAGGATCAGCCATCCGCTGGCTCAGATCGACCAGCAGCCGCCTTTTGAGATCACCATGGCAGATTGGCGGAGCCTGGCGCAGCTGGCCCGTAGCGAGCAGCTCAACGCCAAAGCCATCGGTGCGTTAACCGAGATGAACAAACCAAGATCTCGCGCGGGGTGAAAGCGCTCGACGCCAAAGATTGCCTGCTCAAAGCGCTCGATCCCAGCGACAACCGCGCCAACGTCTTGTCGCTGTCCGCCGCCGGCTGGGCGCTTTACCACCAGATCGCGCCCGAAGCACTGGCATGGGAGGCGGAGCTACTGCAAGTATTGAGCGTCACCGAATACCGGGATCGGCTGCGGATCCTCGATAAGCTCGACGCCCAACTTCAGCAACCCTGAGCGAAGCTATACCGCATCCGGCTGATGCTGCGGCAAGGCATCAACGAACGCCGGTAATGCGCCACAACGCGCTTCAGCTGCGAGCAAGTGGGGATAAGGCGCCATATCCAGCTCAAACCGTCGCGCGTTATAGATCTGCGGGATCAGATACAGATCCAGCAGGTTGGCCTGCTCACTGTACCAGGCCGGCTTCGTCGCTAATTGGCGCTCCAGAGCGCCGAAGCCCTGGCCGATCCAATGGCGGATCCACCGCCCTTTCTGCGCCACTTCCACGCCCAGTTCAGCCTGCAGGTAGTTTTGCACCCGCAGATTAGCGATCGGGTGGATGTCACAGCCGATCACCTGACACGCCGCCCGAAGCTGCGCCGCGAGCACCGGATCCGTCGGCAACAGCGCAGGCTCGGGATAGCGCGCCTCAAGATACTCCAAGATCGCCCCGGACTGGGTTAATACGGCGCCATCGTCCAACACCAGACTCGGCACCAATTGTTGCGGGTTCACCTGAGCATAATCCTCACCGCCTTGCTCGCCCCGCAGTAAATTGACCGGCACCGATTGATAAGCCAACCCCTTCAAATTCAGCGCGATCCGCACACGATAGGCCGCCGAAGAGCGATAGTAACCATACAGTTTCATACGCCCCCCGACTCACTGGCGCAGCGGCAACACCGTGCCACTCACCTCGCCAAAACCGATCCGCGGTAGCCCGGGTTTGGCACAAACCCCGCGCATCACCACAGTATCGCCATCCTCCAAGAAGGTGCGTTGCTCCCCATTGGCCAAGGTGATCGCCTGCTTACCACCACAGGTCAGCTCCAGCAGTGAGCCGGCCTCCTCCGGCGCAGGGCCCGACTGCGTGCCGGTGCCCAACAGATCGCCCGGCTGCAGGTTGCAGCCATTGACGGTATGGTGCGTCACCATCTGCGCCACCGTCCAATAAGAGTGGCGGAAGCTGGAGCGAGACAGTCGCTGCGCAGGCTGGTCCTGCTCGGCCATGGCGGGCGTTTGCAGCAGGCACTCAAGTTCAATATCCAGCGCCCCCGAAAGCCGGTTGTGATCAGAATCCAGATACGGCAGCGGTTGCGGATCGCCCTCGGGGCGAACAAAGGCATGACGATAAGGCTGCAACGCTTCCAGAGTCACTATCCAAGGAGAGATGGTGGAGGCAAAACTCTTGGCCAGAAACGGCCCCAACGGTTGATACTCCCACGCCTGCAGATCCCGCGCCGACCAGTCATTAAACACACACAGGCCAAACACATGGCTCTCCGCCTGTGCCATGTTTACCGGCACACCCAGCTCATTGCCGGCACCGATGAAGATCCCCATCTCCAGCTCATAATCGAGCCGCTGACACGGACCAAAGCTTGGCTGCCCGGCGTCCGGCGCCTTCGTCTGGCCCTGCGGCCGATGGAAGCGCTGTCCGGTCACCTCAATAGAAGATGCCCGCCCGTGGTAGCCGATCGGCACCCACTTGTAGTTGGGCAGTAACGGGTTGTCCGGTCGAAACAGCTTGCCGACCGCCGTCGCGTGATAGATAGAGGAATAGAAATCGGTGTAGTCACCGATCACGCAGGGCATACCGTATTCGACCTCGCTCATCGGTACCAAGCAGTGAACAAAGTCCGCCTCACCACTGGCGCCGACACGCAGGGCGCGGGACAGGGCTAAGCGCAAAGCGGACCAAGCCGACTGGCCCATCGCCATGAACTCGTTGAGCCAAGGCAGGCTGGCCGCCTCTAACGCTTCCGCGGCGAGGCCGATAAAGGGCCGGAGCCGCTGCAGCGCTTCCAGATCCAATACCTGATCGCCGATGGCAACACCGCCGCGCCACTCCTCTTCACCGCCCTCGCGGCGAAACACCGCAAACGGCAGGTTCTGAATGGGGAAGTCACATTCAGGCGCATTGGCACTGTCGACCCAGCTACGTAGCGCTGGATCATGGGTTTCATTCAAACTGGTCATGGTCATCCCTTACAACTTGCCATCAAAATGTTTGTTCAATCCTGCCCAGCAGGACAGATAATCCGCTTGCCGGTGCTCACTGGCCATCGCAAACGCCGTCGGCGCAAAGGCATAACGCGACTCCAGCATAAAGGCCAAGGTATCCTGATATCGCTCCGGTGCCAATTGGGCCTGAGTTGCCTGCTCAAACACCGCCGCCTCCGGGCCATGCGGCGTCATGCAGTTATGTAAGCTCATGCCGCCGGGCTCAAATCCCTCCCCTTTGGCGTCGTAACGGCCTTTGATCAAGCCCATAAATTCGCTCATCAGATTGCGGTGATACCAAGGCGGCCGGAAGGTGTTTTCTGCCACCATCCAGCGCGGTGGGAAGATCACAAAATCCAGGTTGGCCACCCCACAGGTGTCACTCGGCGAGGTCAGCACGGTAAAAATAGAGGGATCTGGGTGATCAAAGCTGACGGTATTCATCACATTAAAGCGAGAAAGATCATAGCGATAGGGCGCACTGTTACCGGTCCATGCCACCACGTCGAACGGGGAATGCGCCATAGCTGCCTGATACAGCCGGCCCGCAAACTTACAGATCAGCTGATGCGGCGCGTCGATCTCCTCGAACCAGGCGTGGGGGTACTCAAAATCGCGATCATTGGCAAAACCGTTGGCCCCAACCGGACCGCGCTCAGGCAGACACAGCGGCGCACCATAGTTCTCACAGACATACCCTCGGATCGGCCCCTGCTCCAGCTCGATACGAAACTTGACCCCGCGAGGGATCACCCCGATCTGACCCGGCGCCAGCGTTAACCGACCCATCTCAGACTCGATCCGCAACACGCCCTGCTGCGGGATCAGCAACCATTCACCGTCCGCGCTGTAAAATGCCCGGCGACCCATGCCCCGATCGGCACGATAGACGTGGATCCCCATCCCCATCTGCGCCGCCGCATCGCCATTAGTTGCAATGGAAACCAACCCCTCGATAAAGTCCTGCGGTGCTTGCCCGATGGGCAGCGGATCCCAGCGCAGAAGATTCGGTAGAGGCACACCTTCGGGGTCCGGCGCGGTGCGGATCCCGCCGGGATCTACGCTCAGATACTCCCCCATCACCACAGAGGGACGCAGGCGGTAGAGCCAGCTCCGGCGATTCTGCGCGCGCGGGGCGGTAAAGGCGGTCGTGCTGAGCTGCTCCGCATACAGCTTATAGGGACAACTCTGAGGGCTAAATTGACCCTGCGGCAAAGCGCCGGGCAAGGCCTCTGTTTCATGCTCATTGCCAAAACCGTGCAAATAACTCAGTGTGCTCCGCTCCATGAACACCACCCTCATTCAGTTTCATTGGCGACCAAGTTAGCGGGGCGCTTTGGGGGATACAAGTTTCAACTGCACAGATGACTGCCGGGCAACTGTTTACCGATCATTCCAGCCCCAGCTCAACCTAAGTGAGTGACAAAAACAAACGGGGACAGCCTTTGCTTGTCCCCGTTTGCTGTTGTATCTCGTCGCAACTAAGCCCAACGAACTCACAGCGTCATCGTACATACGACTGAACCTCAGGAATATTTTAGATTCCGACGCCAAGCTGCTTTTCTTTATTACCGTCGAGCTTATGAACATTCGCTAAGTTTTGTCCGTACTCCTTGAGGTCGTCTTTTACCCAGCCATGAAGCTCACTGCTGTCAACTACCGTAATGACCCTGCACTCCAACTCCTGTACCGAAGACGCATCAACAAACGGTTTCACGCCAGAGATCGCCGGTACATAATTTCGTTCCCACTCTTCGTCAACGTCCTTTATTGACCGAAGTGATTCGATGGTTTCTTTAATTTCTTGCTTGGCCTTCTCATCATTATCTAAGTGACCAGCAACAATCATTGCTTCGATTTTACTGGCCGATTTTACTGCATCGATATATGCAGGGGACTCGACTTCCACTGGCTTCCCTGTGTGCTTGGTAGTCATTGCTTAAACTCCTTTCGACGATAGTGCTTAGCCATTCCACAGCGAAGTGGTGGTTGACTTCGAACAAATACAATCTGCTCATCCGGGTTGCCGTCTTCATCTACCGTCATCGTCATGACCTCTTCAGGCGTCAGCAGAGGTCGGGCAATCGCTTGGAAGCTCGTTGAATCTCCCAGCCCCCTCCCGCCAGAGACAGTCTGTTGTACCTGCGTGGTTGTCCCTAGTGAATCCGAGATCATTTTCGCCGTATCAAAATCATTAATACCGAAGAAGGTCTTGATATAAGCATTCTCAAACCAGCTCTGCCTACCCGATGACTGGTAGTAACGCTCTAACTGTCCGATATCCTGCATGATGGTCCACAGCAAAACCCCAAAACCCCTACCTGCATCACGGGCCGTTTCCAACAGCTCCATCCGCTTCAATCGAGGCATTTCATCTAACAGAAACAGAGTTTGTATCGGCTCAGCTTGTACTGGGATTTCATACTTCAGTGTCAACAGCGTTCCAATAATCAAACGCACCACAGCGGGATTCGCATCTAACGTCTTAAGCGGAACACAAACGAAAACATCAACCTCGGTGCCAACGGTAGACTTGCAAGGCAGCGTGCCGCGCCCAGCATCACCACAAACCAATTTTGCTAAACGAGGCTGAGTCAACCAAGCCGTCATCTTAGATGCGTGACCAAAAATTCCCGCCCACTGCCCCTCTGCGGTAGTCAAGATGGTATATAACTCTGACGCAAACTGCTGTGGCACACCAAAGGCAAATCCCGCCTCCTTTGCCGCAATGTACTTTAAGGTTCTATCCAGATAACCATTCACAAGCAACTCACGCACGGTGCCGAGGTGGCGCTTTTGACTTGGCAACTCGGGCTCTAGCAACACGTAAAGCAATAAAGTAACCACTAACTTCTGCGCTTCTGCGTCAAAGTACTGGTCCTTCCCTTCGCCTTCACCATCGGACAGCCAGCTGGCAATGGCTTGGCAATTATCCACCACGGATTCACTGTCTGGCTCTAACCAATCGAGTACATTCAGCGTATCGCTATCCAAGGCCGCTGGATTCAGTTGTAATACCTTACGGCCCATTCTCATTCGATGTCTGTGACAATCTTGATGCAGCTCTCCCTTGGGATCGTGCACAACCAGTGGGCCCTGCCAGTTTAAAACATTGGGCATCGCGACGCTGACGGTCTTGCCGCTACCAGAGCCTGCGACTGTCAGTAAATGTCCACCCTTGCCGTCCGCCAGCAACAGCGGTGCCTTGCCACCCAGTTTGGGAGCTTTGCTTGGCTCGTAGGCTTCACCAATCACTAACGAGCCGTTACTGAGTCGCTCTCTGGCCTTTGCCATGGTCATCCACTGGGCACTGCCATGCAGCCCCCGGCTTAACTTTTGGCTTCGCCAAAGATGAAACCAACGATTTGCGGGCGTTAAAGGCAGAGCCGGTAACAAAAAGCACACAGAGGCAGACAGCAGTAGCGGCCAATCCAGTTGACGGACCAGATCAAAAAGACCCACTTGTGACAAGTAGGGCTGCCAGCGCGCCGCTTCCAAGTAAAGCGCAATGCCGCCAGATAAGACGCTGCCTAAACCAAACACCACTATGTACTGGCGTTGATTGCCAACAAGAGTACATGCCAGTGCCATTACCGCAAACAACAATGCCGGGGCAGCGGTAATGGCGGCTCCATAGAAAACACTGCCAATCGCCAAACTACCGGCCAAATAACGAACCAGCCACCATAACAACAGTGGCCAACCAATCGTAAATAACTTACTTAGCAGAAAAGGGAGCATCAGTTCCAAACAAATAAACTACTGGAGGCAACCTGAACCATTCTATCTGAAGGGCGCTTTAGTTTTATCGTCCAAGTAATATCATCAACATCTTTAACCCACTCATTCCAGTAGCTTTTTGTTACGCCACAATGCATCCAAATTTCTATGGGGTAATACCCTTTGTCCAATGACAATGGCGTGGTCGTATTCATGGTGTCATCACGATTCCAATAACTGGACTCTTTACTATGTTTGAACCCTGCTTTACTAATTACAGACCCAGACAAAGAAATGTCAAACGTACAGCTATTTGTATACGTGTTGGTCTTTACCACGTCTCGAGTAATCATGAGCACGTAATCTCCGACTTCTTCAGCCTTAAAGTACCCAGACCATTTGAGCCCTATGTGACTACCTGCAAACATTGACCACGCAGTGTCATCTTGCTTTATATTGCCAAACGAAAATAAAGGCGGCTTTGCGTCAACGAAGCTACCAATAATTACTCCAGTAGGGCCAGGGTTTGCCCAGGTTCCTGATTTGGCATCTTCAACATACACGTCGGCCACCAATCCTTTTTTATAGACCTTCGGTGCTTCATTTACCGTTTCTGCCAACCCCAAGGCGGAGAACGAGAACATTGCCACCACAAAAATTCCCTTTAACATATGCACATCCTTATAAGCTTAGTGCTGGTTTGATTGAGTTAGATTGCAGACAATAGCTGCGTGAAATATCACTTTGGATCGCGCTCAGTGATGAGCTGAGCTTTTGACCGCCGCGCTGACGATCCAGATCGGTCAATGCGTTGACCGAACGTCTAAGTTTTGCAAGGCCATCCTTAGTGCAACCATATTGGCTAAACGCAGCCTGCATTGTGTAGTAGTGGCTGAGCCGCTCATCGCTTTCCAGCACACCGCTTTGCGCTTTTTCCACCAGCGTTTGCGCATCATGATGCTCTTGGCTAAACCGCTCCCGATCAAACTCCGATAAAGATTGGTGCGCCTTGAGCAATGCATTGAGGTTCTCGCTGTTCATCGAGGCGTCCACCTTCGCAGCCGCCTGTGCCAGCGCCGCTAACCGCCGGTCACTGTTCGCCATATGCTCCGCAATCGCTTTCAGCTCCTGCTGCTCAGATGCTGTGAGCACGCTGGAAAGATCCAGTTTGAGCTCATTGGCCATGGCGTATCGCTCTGCCAAGCTCTGCAACAATAGAGGGTCGCTTTTACCCAACTGCGCTGCCAATGCTTTTTGAACCCGCTCACCATAAGCTTGGTTCAGCTCATTACGAAGGCGCGTTAGGCTGCTGCGCTGGGACTGGGAGAGTAACGCGTTTGGAGTGGCGGTCAGCACGCCCAACCGTCGACTGGCGCTATCCAACTCTCGATCCGACAAGCGTGAAAACGACAGCTGCTCCAACGCCGTAAACTCGTCTTGTCGAATTTTGGCGTTTTTCACGAGGGCTTCGACAGAGGTATAAAGTCCGCTTAAAGCTTCCGATTGACGCTGCGAGTCCATCACCTCAAGTGCTTCGAACAGCTCAATTACTTCACTCTCGGCCTGCAATGACGGGCCACTGAGGTATTGGTTGTAAACCGTTCTCAAATCATTCAGTCGCGCGTCACTGGCATCACGGAGCATTTGGGCTCGCTGCCCTAGGGCGACATGGGAAGAGGCAACTCCCGAATCCACTCTGGGCTGGTCAAAGTCTTCCAGCGCGTCCATGGACTGACTCAGTGCAAGCACAGAAGCGGTAGAGGAGTCAGCGCTGTAGCGATCAGCTGAAGTCGCTAATTCTGCCATCCGAGCGTCACTTTGGGCCACATCTTTTTGGCACTGTTCAATTTGGCTGAGGATTGACCGATGCACCGGCTTGGCCCGCTGACGGTCATAAGCCGTAATGTCCGCTGCGAGTCCATCCAGCTGCCGACACTGAGCGTAATCACTGGCGGCTTTGGGGAGCTTCTGATAGTCCGCTTGGAAACGCTTCAGCCGTTGATCGCTCGCAAGGATCTTTCGATCCACCGGCATAGTTACCGTGCTTGAACCTGAACTCTGCTGCTTCGCGCCAAACGCCGGGGGGGGGACAGCACTGCTCCCTTGAGAGGCGTTGCTTGACGAGTTACCTGAACAACCTCTCATCCCACCAAGAGCCAATACGATGGTTGCCGCTATACAAAAATCGGCCAGATGCTTCCAAAGCCTGTCCTGGTGGTAAATGAGCTGCGTAGACTGAATTACGGACTTGAACATGGTATTAATCCAGCTCCGTCGCCAATGCGACGTCGTCGTAGTCAATGGTCAGCAACTCACGGTCGGTCATGGATTCATAGTTGGGTGTAAAGGCGATACGCTCTGCCTGAAGAGGTAGGATCTTTTCAAAGAACTGACGAATGGCTCGGGCATTGCCAAACTCAGGATCGTTGGACTGATTGCCCAACCACTGGATATGTTTACGCGCCACCTCTTCCGCGTCCGGTGTCAGTTCGTAGTGCCCCCGTTTAACCATCGACAGGAAGATCTGAAACAGCTCATCCCCACCATAAGACTGAAACTCGATAAATCGCGAAAACCTAGAACGAAGGCCGGGATTGCTATCGACAAAACGCCGCATTTCATTAGTGTAACCGGCTGCAATGACCACCAAGCGCTCTCGATTGTCTTCCATCAGCTTCAATAGCGTGTCGATGACTTCCTTGCCGGAACTGTCGGGGCCAGATAACGCATCACCTCCTGCCAGCGTATACGCCTCATCAATGAATAACACGCCGTCTTTGGCCTGTTTTACCGTGTCGGTGATGAGCTTCGCGCCGGAATTGACATAGACGTCCGTCAGTGCGGCCCGATCAACCTCAACACAGTGCCCGCGCTGGAGCAGACCTATCTCTTTTAATACACGCCCAACCTTACGTGCCACCTCTGTCTTTCCCGTGCCTGGGGGACCGGAAAAGATCATATGAAGGTTGATGGCCCCAACGGGAATATCGCGATCCTTGCGCAGCTTAATCACCTTGGCAAAGGCTATGAGCTTATTGATCTCTTCTTTGACGTTCTCAAGGCCCACCAGCTCATCAAACTCCTTGAGCACTTCCTCTAAGCCATTCCTTTTAGATGACTCGGGCTGTCGACTTCGAGAAGTTTTGATAAACCCGGAACCCTCTAATTTCGTCATGATTGCAACACTCCTTCAATATCATCCTTGGAAAGGAATTTCTGATTCGTCGTTGACCGGCGAGTCGCTGCGGCTGTCGTAATTTGATTACTGACTCTGATCGCCTCAAATCCATGATCAAACTCACTGCGACCGCGGCCGATCTCTTGCCCCATTTTGCGTTCAAGCAATGCCTGGACACCGTTATCCAACTGCCACCCTTTAGCCGCTAACATTTGAGACGTGATCTTACTAAGCTCGCTAGCATTAAGAGCGCGCGTATTGATAAACACAGAATGGAAGTCCCGCAACCAACCTTGCTGTTCTTCGTCATGGTGCAAATGCTCGGCAGCCGCCTGACTGCCAACCAATATATTCAACGTTTGATGTAAATGCTGCTTGGCGTAAGCCGCTAAGACTTCGCCCGCATCCTTTAAAGGTTTTTCATCAGAGTAGGCAGATGATTCCAAAAGAAAATCAAATTTGTCGATAATGACGCTCCCTCGACCAAAATCCTCAAGCTCTTGACTCAGCCTTGCGGCAGTATCATTACCACCAATGCGCACTCTGTCCAACTCAATGGACTTCGGGCTGCTTAACCCACCAAACCCATAAAACAGTTTTGGCAAAAGTCCGGCAATCTGGCTTTTCCCGGTTCCGGATGGCCCGGATAGAACGATAAGAATCCCAGGGGAGTGGACTCCCAAAGGCACATCATCGCTCTGAGTCGACATTTCAAGCTGCAGAACCAAATCATTGATCTGTTCCAGCGCTTCATCCTGACCGATAAGTTGCTCAAGCTTGGCTTGTACCTCTTGCTTTGCCAACTCGCGAGAGCGTTGCTCCTGATCATGCTCACTGTCTGATCGTACGGACTCCGCGGTCACTGCTGCTGGATAGACGGCAGAATCAGAAGCAAAAGGCAGCTTCTTCCTGATACTTAACACGAGCTCAGCCATATCAGCGTTCAGCGCCTGTGAAAAGGTGAGAAGAAAAACCACTGTAAGCAAGAGTGTGATAAGCCAAATCACTAATGCAGCTTTGTAGGAAAGTACACTGACAATAAGAAAGAGGACTCCCCATATACCCAATCTCATGATGCGTTGCTTAGTCACAATCTAGAACCTCAAATCCATAGTTTGCCCCACCGTGAGAGGAGGAATGCTTATCTCTCCCTGTTGAGTTTTCGCCGATACAGTGATCCCACCGCCGCCATCGCGAATGCCTTTTAGTGACAATGAAGGAGTATCAATTGAGTAGGGTACAACTATCTTGGTCGGTGCATGACGGATTGGAACGGTGTAACTCACCCCACTGGCACTGACTTCAATGACGTCGCCATCTTCTTCCAGGTTGTCCCAAACCGTCACCCATGCCAGCGCTATATAACCGCCTTCGGCTTGCTGAATAAGATTGGCTGAATCGAGACCACTGGAATCGAGCACAGCTTTTGCTTCTTTGAGTTGAGCGTTATCCGTGATGTCAACCGGAATAAGCAATGAGCTGCCGTTAGCCAATGCAAGCTCGAATTGCTGGTTCATTTGGATAACTTCACTTTCGCTGTAACCATCAGAGCTTCCACCCGCAGGCCACAACAAAGCGACAGACACCCCGATAGCTGCTACCAATAACACAGCTCTCAGTGATTTTCGCCTAGAAGGGTGCGCGCCATCAGCAGAATGCGCCCCTTGCTCCGTATCCTGCAGAGCAGATGCTTTTGACTGTTTGCGCTTAAACTTTTGCAAGTGCTTTGGCGAGTCCATGCCTTCACGCTCATCATTTGTTCAATGAGTTGAAATATTACCCTTTTCATAAAGTTAAACTCAAGCCCGTCTCACTCTAAACCGCTATCGCACCTTTTCTCCCAACAACCCCATGCAAAAAAGGCTTACACGCCCAAATCGTCGTGTAAGCCTTTTAGTCGACAATATCTATCGATATCTTTCGTATTTAGTGTTCGCGGGTCTTGTGGAATTCGATGTCCGGGTAACGCTCCATGGTCAGGTTCAGGTTGACCATGGTCGGCGCGATGTAGGTCAGGCTGTCGCCGCCATCCAGCGCCAAGTTTACACCGGCTTTGCGGCGGAACTCGTCCAGCTTACGCTCATCGTCACAGGTCACCCAGCGCGCGGTTGCGACGCTGATCGGCTCATACACGGCTTCCACCTTGTACTCGGTGCGCAGACGCGCCACCACCACTTCAAACTGCAGCACCCCCACCGCGCCGACGATCAGATCGTTACGATCGATCGGACGGAACACCTGTACTGCGCCCTCTTCGGATAGCTGAACCAGGCCCTTGAGCAGCTGCTTCTGCTTGAGCGGATCCTTCAGACGGATCCGACGGAACATCTCAGGGGCAAAGTTCGGAATGCCGGTGAACTTCAACGCTTCACCCTGAGAGAAGGTGTCACCGATCTGAATGGTGCCGTGGTTGTGCAGACCGATGATGTCACCCGGGAAGGCTTCTTCCGCATGGGAGCGATCGCCCGCCATAAAGGTCACCGCATCGGAGATGCTGACGTCTTTGCCAATGCGCACATGGCGCATTTTCATGCCCTTGCTGTACTTGCCGGAACAAATGCGCATAAAGGCGATGCGGTCACGGTGTTTCGGATCCATATTGGCCTGGATCTTAAACACAAAGCCGGAGAACTTCTCATCACTGGCTTCGACCACGCGCACGTCGGTAGCGCGCGGCTGCGGCGCCGGCGCCCACTCGGTCAGGCCGTCCAGCATGTGGTCAACGCCGAAGTTACCCAGTGCGGTACCAAAGTACACCGGCGTCAGCTCGCCTTGCAGGAACAGCTCCAGATCAAACTCGTTGGATGCGCCTACCACCAGCTCCAGCTCCTCGCGCAGCTGCTCGGCCAGATCGTCACCAATGGCTTGGTCCAGCTCTGGGTTGTCCAAACCTTTAATCACATTCAGATCTTGAATGGTGTGGCCCTGACCGCTCTGGTACAGGATGGTCTCGTCGCGGTGCAGGTGGTAGACACCCTTAAACTCCTTGCCACAACCGATCGGCCAGGTGATGGGCGCGCACATCATGTTGAGCTCGCTTTCCACCTCGTCCATCACTTCCATTGGATCACGAATGTCGCGATCCAATTTGTTCATAAACGTCACAATCGGCGTGTCACGCAGGCGGGTCACTTCCATCAGCTTGCGGGTTCGATCTTCCACACCCTTGGCGGCGTCGATCACCATCAAGCAGGAGTCCACCGCCGTCAGCGTACGGTACGTGTCTTCGGAGAAGTCTTCGTGTCCCGGGGTATCGAGCAGATTGACCAGCCGATCGTTGTACGGGAACTGCATCACCGAGGTGGTCACCGAGATCCCACGCTCTTTCTCCATCTCCATCCAGTCAGACTTGGCGTGCTGACCAGAGCCACCCCGGCCTTTCACGGTACCGGCTTTTTGCAAGGCCTGTCCGAACAACAGCACCTTTTCGGTAATGGTGGTCTTACCCGCATCCGGGTGAGAAATGATCGCGAAAGTCCGGCGTTTACCGACTTCCTGCTGGAGCGTAGACATAAAAAACCCGCCTCGAGGGAAAATCAAAGGCGGGCATTATACCCGAAGTCCGAAGCAGTAAAAGGACAGCATGCGCAACAAACCGGCCCCAATCGGGCCTGATCCCAACAACCCGTCTCCAAAAACGCCTGGTATGGGTCACATTGTCCACCCCACTCGGACTTTGGCGGACTCTTTGATTTGAACAATATTTCACCGTGACTGCCCTCTAGTAGTTTGGTTTTTAGGCTCTTTTTTGCATTCATTCGCTCGTAACATGCCGCTACTTTTCGCCTGGCAACGTTGCTGCCACGTACTTAGGACATTTTACGGATGAAATCAGTCAACTTACCCACACGATCCTCCATCGCCCTGGCGGTTGTCGCGGGTCTCCTGGCCAGCCACGCCAGCGCCGACGACAAAGTAGCCTTTTCTCTGGGCGAGATCATCGTCAGTGAGGACAGTGGTGTACGCGATATCGCTATCAATAATGTGATGACGGCAGAAACCATCAGCCTGATCGGGGCCAAGACCGCGGCAGACGCTTTGGACTACATTCCCGGCCTGCACGTGGCCCAATCTTCCCGCGGCGAACGCTTTGTCACCATGCAGGGCTTTGAGCAAGATCGCTTGCTGGTGCTATTGGATGGTGTCCCCTACTACCAGACCAACTCCGGCGCGCTGGATCTGAACCAACTGCCCGCCAGCATCATTGCCAAGATCGAGGTTACCAAAGGCGCCTCCTCGGTGCTCTACGGCCCCAACGGCATGGGCGGGGTGATCAACATCATTACCCGCACCGGTCAGGAAGGCTTTTCCGGTGAAGTCTCCGCCTCCGCCGGCCAATACGGTCAGAACTTCGAATCGGCCAGCCTAAGTTGGGGCCAAAACGGCTTCTCGGTATTTGCCTCGTTCGAACACCAAGGTCGTGACGCCTATCGATTGTCCAGCGACTACGTGCCCGAGACCTCAATCAACCGCGTGTTTTATGGCGATCTGGCGAACGAAGTGATCATCGAGGAGGGCGGCAAACGCGATAACTCCCACTTAGAATCGATCAATGCTTGGATCCGCGCCGGCTACTCAGACGATCGTACCGATGCATATATCAGCGTCTTTAGCCTGGATACCGAGCGCGGCCGTCCGCACAACACCCGCTCCAACCGAGTCTTTGAGGACTTCTCCAGCTTTGCCGAGGTTCCGGAATACAAAGACCAAGGGGTGGACATCAACCTCAGTCACCGCGTCACCGATGCCTTAACGCTGCGGGCATTGACCTACTACCACATGCACCGGGATACCTATCGCTCATTCTCAGGGCCGGATCACGCCGAAGTCTTAGCCGAAAGCTCATTCCATGACTACACCATTGGCACGGCCTTGTTTGCCGATCTCGCACTCGCCGACTGGAATACCCTGAGCACCTCGTTCAACTACAAGAACGATGTCCACAAGAAAAACAACAACGCCTTTGTAGCGCCTGACGAGTCCTACGACTGGGTTTACTCCGAGCTGGAAACCTTCTCAGTGGCGACCGAAAACACCTCACAGCTGGGCAATTTGACCTTGGTGGCCGGCTTGGCCTGGCACCATCAACGCGTAGTAAAAGATCAAGACGAAGCGGCCAACGACGATGACAGCAGCAACACGCTGGATCCTATGATCGGCGCCAGCTACGCCCTGTTTGACGGTAGCCGGATGTACGGCTCTATCGCCCAGAAAACCCGTTTTGCCACACTCGATGAGATGTACGATCGCGCCATCGGCAAGGTGCATGATCTCGATCCAGAGCGCAGCTTAAGCTACACCATGGGCTGGCAGAAGGACTTGAACAGCAACTGGCTGAACCACGTCGACATGGGCCTGTTTTATCACGACGTCAAAGACAAGATCGCCTCTGGCTACGATGCCACCGTCGATGACGAGATCTACGGCAACATCGGCAGCGCCGAGTACTATGGCGTCGAACTGGCACTGCACAGCCAGTTAACGGACACGCTCGATCTATCGGTTGATTACGCCTACACCCACGCGCGCAATACCTCGGAAGATCGCGAGTCCGATTTCCTGCGCGATGTGCCACAGAACTCGGTCAGTGCCATCCTGCAGTGGACCGATCCCTACTTTAATATCCAGTCCAACGTGCGGATGCGCTACAAGAACAACGTGCTGATCAAAGACTATGACAGCACAACCAAAGACAGCAATGTCTGGGAAGATCGCATGCTGACCTTCGACATGGGCGTCCGCAAAGACTTCTTACACCAGCAACTGACAGTGTATGCAAATGTCTACAACCTGATGGATGAGTTCTTCTACGAAGGCTACGGCCAACCCAACTGGGGCCGCTACTTCGACATTGGCTTCACCTACCGCTTCTAATAGATTGAGCTAGATATGCGCGCACTTTTCCTATGCGCAGCTCTGCTTTGCTCCGTGGCGTTTACCGCCGCGGGGCAACCCATCGAGCTGACCGATCACCGGGGCCGGCAAGTAAGCCTGCCCCAACCTGCCAGTCGAATCGTCTCGACCTATCTGCCCTCCACACTGTTTAGCCTCAGCCTCGGACTCGAACAACAGCTGGTCGGGATCGGCCAGTCCGATCGCCAACAGCGGTTTGTTGATCAGCTGTTAGGGGAGCACGATCCTATCGCCGTTGGCAGCCGCACTGCGGGACTCAACCTGGAGACCATCGTTGCGTTGCAGCCCGATCTGGTACTGATGCACGACAAAAAAGATGGGATCCGCCTAGCCGCCATGCTCGAACAGTTGGGCCTCGCCGTGTTGTTGGTCAAAGCCGAAACCTTGGAAGAGGTGGACGCAACCTTAGGCATGATCGCCACAGCCACCGGCCGTCAGGCACAAGCCCAGCGGGTCCGTCAGGCCAATCTCACGTTGCGAAACGAGCTCGAGCAACGCCTACAAGGCGTCGCGCCAAGACATCGAAGCTATTACGTCAAGCGGGATGATCTTTTCTCGACCGCCAGCGGCGAGATGTACCAGCACCAGATGCTGCAACTGGCCGGTTTAACCAACGTGGCCGCCGATCTTCGAGGTTTTTTCCCAAAAGTGGATGCGGAGCAGCTATTGCGCTGGCAGCCTCAGCTATTGGTGATCGAAGATGATGGCCTCAATCGTCCGCAACGCCAGCTCCAGCATGCCGGTGTTGTCCCGCTGCGCCAGTTGCCGCAGTTAACCCTGCCGGCGGACAGCCTCTGGTCCATGCCCTCCCCCTTTGCGTTGGCGGGTGCCTATTACCTGGCCAGCCAAGCCTACCCACAACGCTTTGCAACCGCGCAAGATCAGAATGTATTAGCCGATTACTATCAGCAGATCTTCAACCGCACCGATCTGCTGCCTAAGGCGCTGTGGCCATGACCACTAAAGTTCGCCTCTGCACCCTGTGGACGCTGGGATCACTGCTGCTGCTCGCGCTGTTTATGGGGCGTTACGAAATTGGCGTGCAGGCGATTTTCCAATCGTTTGCCCGCTTGCCGGAGGTGCTCTATTGCCTCGCAAGCCGAAGTCCATTGCCTGAGGATCTGACCCCGGAGCAGCAAGTGTTCCTGCTGCTGAGACTGCCGCGCATCGTTCTGGCGCTGCTGATCGGGGCCGGATTGGCGCTGTCTGGTGCCGTGTACCAAGGGGTCTTTCGCAACCCGCTGGTGTCACCGGACATTCTCGGTGTGACCTCGGGCTGCGTCTTTGGTGCGGCGCTGGGCCTGCTGTGGCCTCAAGGCGGCTGGTTATGGGTTCAGGCTTGCGCCTTGCTGTTTGGCCTCGCCGCCGCCTTTGCGTCTATGACCATCGCAGCGCGTTTGGGGCAAGGCAGCTTGTTGCTGTTGATCATGACCGGGATCATCGTCGGATCGATGTTTAGCGCCGGCCTGATGATCCTCAAAACCCTGGCGGATCCCTATGGTGAATTACCCGCGATCGTCTTCTGGCTAATGGGCTCCTTGTCGGCGGCCAGTTGGTCAAACGTGGCACAAGTGCTGCCCTTGGCGCTGTTTGGTTATGCTCTGTTCCATCTGTATCGCTATCGCCTCAACGTCCTCTGTCTGGGGGATCGCCCCAGTCAAAGCTTGGGGCTGGATCCGGTCAAGCTGCGCTATGGCTTGATCGCCATGGCCTCCTGTGTGGTCGCCGCCTGCGTCGCCAGCGTGGGACAGATCGCCTGGATCGGGCTGGTGATCCCGCACATGGTGCGCACCTTTACCGGCTCCGATCACCTCAGTTTGATCCCCTTGTCCACCCTCTTTGGCGGCGCCTTTTTACTCTTGTCCGACAGCTTTGCCCGCTCAGCGTTTGCCGTCGAGGTGCCTGTCGGGATCGTAACCTCCTTGATCGGCGCGCCTCTGTTTGCGTACCTGCTGTTTCGCCGCCAAAGCCAGGGAGGTCATCATGCTTGAGATCAACAAGCTGTGCTGCAACCTTGGCGAGCGCACCATTCTCCAGGACGTATCGCTGAGCTTAAAGCCGGGCGAATTTCTGGCGGTTCTCGGCGCCAATGGCGTGGGTAAATCCACCTTACTGAATTGCCTGCTCGGCAGCGCGGATATCACCCAAGGCACACTGCTTTGGCAGGGTTGTCCACTCGAACGCATGAGCCGAAGCGAGCGTGCCCGTACCCTCGCGCTGGTGCCGCAACAACAGGAAGTGGCGTTCTCCTTTAGCGCCGAGCAGATGGTACTCATGGGCAGAACACCCCACTTAGGGGCCTTTCAGTCGCCCAGCCAGACCGATCTGCACCATGCACGCCGAACGCTCAACGAGCTGGGCGCGGGCCATCTCGCCAGGTGTCAGTTCAATCAACTCTCAGGCGGCGAGCGCCAATTGGTCTTGTTGGCCCGGGCCATGCTCCAAAGCGAGTCGGTGCTGCTGCTCGATGAGCCCACCAACCACCTGGACTTTCGCAACCGCTACCACATCCTAAATACCGTCAAACAGCGATGTCGCGAACACGGCACCTCCGTCATTGCGATTTTGCACGATCCGAACCTTGCCAGCATGTACGCCGACCAAGTGCTGATGCTGGCACAAGCTCACACCTTGGCTTACGGTCCCAGCGCTGACGTAATGACCAGCCAAAACATTTCTCAGCTTTATGGCTTACCGACATGTAGCCATCGCGTCATGGATCAGGAGATCTTTATGCCCCAATCCCTGCCTCCCTCTTCTGCGACGAACATCGCTATTGTCACAGGCCCCTCAGGATCAGGTAAAACCACGACTTTGATGGCGCTATATGCACACTGTCAGCAGCAAAAGCAGCCCGTTCGCGGAATTCTGTGCCCCGGCACGATGCGTGATGGCCGGCGCTTTAGCAGTGAGATCATCAACCTCGCGGATGGTCAGCGGCGGCCTTTCGGCCAACGCACCGATGAGCTGGATCCCATCACCAACACCCGTTTTCGCTTTGACCCACACGGGTTGGCTCTCGGGCAGCAAGCCTTATCCCCCACCAGCCATCATCCAGACACAACCTGGATCATGGATGAAGTGGGTCCGATGGAGTTAGAGGGGCAAGGCTATGGCTCGACATTGGCACCACTGCTTGCCCTTCCCGGTGGTAAGCACATCTGGGTGGTACGACCGGATCTCGTTGAACGGGTGGTCCAACGCTGGCAACTGCAACCGGCAGCCGTGATCGATGCAGCCGACAGTGATGCGCTAACACAACTCAAGGAGTTCGTTGCCCTATGAGCCTGACTTCATCCACAGCCGGAGCCGCTCCGCCCTTTCATCGCCTCGTTACGCTGATCCAGCCCTTAAGCTTACTGTCTCTGGCATTGGTGTCGATGGGGCTGATATTCGACACCTTGGACGGGGCTATCTTGTTAGCCAGCTCCAACAAAAAGGTGTTACTGCAATTGGCTGCGCTGCTGATCTGCCTATGCGCTCTGGTGCCATTACGTCAGCCAACCTTACAAAGACGGCTCACCCTCGGCGCTTTGTCCATGGCGACAATCTTGCTGATCATCAGTACCTTCGTTGTGCCCCATAGCAGCGACAACATCATGTTGACCTATCTATGGGCACACCTATTTTTTGTTTCTCGTCCATTGGCCGTCGGTTTCGCCCTAATTAGTGCCTGGGGTCTCTATCTCACCGCAACGGTTCGCCATCGTCGACTTCAAGAGATCAGTGAGATCTACGCCCTGTTGGCTGGGACCCTATTTCTGGGAGGAGAGATCGCGGGTGCCTGGTGGGCCTTTGAAGGCTGGGGACGCAGTTGGGGCTGGAGCGACAATTTCATGTTCTCAGCCATGGTCTATCTGATGCTCATCTTAGCATTTCACCTGCCTCGCACTGTGCTGCGCAAACGCGCTCACCACAACTTGGCACAAGCGGCAGTTCTAGCTCTGACTGCACTGACCTTAGTGGGGTATCGAATATTATGATCCGTATTTTAGCTTCCATGATGGCCGGCTTTTGGTTGATCGCTCTGACGGTCTTGTGGTTTGCCTTAGGCGTTTGGTTGTGCCAAAGCGCAGAGTTGAAAGCGGCTTTTCGAAGCCTGAACACGCTGCCAATGCTCGCATGGCCAGAAGCGCTGACGGCAACGCCAATAGTGATTGGCTGGATCCTCGTTTTGTTTGTGTTGATGGCTGGCCTGGTGATCAATACAAGCCTCTGTACATGGAAAAGCCTGTGGCCTATGTGGCGCCAGCGTCGGTGGCGCCACCATCAAATTCTACTTGCCCCAGTCCATGTTTTGACCGTAACCATTTTTCTCTGCCACGGACTCGACCTGATGTTTCTGCATGGTCACAAAGAGTTCCGGTTACATCCCGGTGAAAGCCTGACATTCGCCGATAAGACGCTGACCTTAGAAGAGGTGTACCATCAAGGACCCTTGTCAGGACTGGCATTGGATGAGCAGGGCCGACACATACAGGGGCGGATCACACGCCGCACCGTGGAACAATTTGATCCCCGTTTGCATGGCGGTCGTTTTGTCATTACCCATGAGCAGGGTGCCCCAGAGATCGCCAAGGCAAACTTCCTTAACCCCTATAGCAAAGGAACTTTCTTTGTCGTGATCACCGACGTCTTTGCCCATGAAGTGGATGGTCAATGGCAGCCTGGGGTGTTTTTCAGTGTTTTTTATAACCCGTTAATTAAGGTCTTTTTTCTCTTTTACGGATTGCTGTTCGCCAGTTTACTAATCCATGTGGCTTATCGCCTCTATCTGCTGACACAGCACCCCAGCAATAAGGGGGTCTTATGCTCCACATGATCCTGCTCACGGCCCACTTGGCTGTGACTCCAGCGGAGACCGTTCAACACTATCAAGCGCCACTTGCAGCACCTCTCAGTGACGCGATTGCATTGGGAGAAAAGGCACTGGCCTGGCAGCAGCAAGCGAACCAAGAGCTCGGCACCCAGCAATCCGCCATGGCAGAGCTCGCGTGGTTGGAGTTTCAGATAGCCCAAACCGAGCGCTACATCAACCAACAACAGGTGCAGATCGCCCAGCTGCAGCAGGATCTGGATAATATCAACGCCGTTAGGTCCGAGTTGGCGCCCAACTTAGAGATCTGGTACGCCGATCTCGAGCGCTGGGTTCTCAATGACCGACCGTTTGAGCGTGAGAGTCGCCTGCGCCGCCTGACACTGCTACGTCAGGCGATGGACGACGTCAATATCGGCACCGCCGAACGCCTACGCCAGTTATTTGAAGCACTCCTGATCGAAGTGGACATGGGCTATGGCAACCATATCTCCGATAGCGCCATCACGGTCGAGGCACAAACGCTGCAAGTTCGGATCCTGCGGCTGGGCCGCGTTGCCCAGTTCTATCAAACCTATGATGGCCAACACATCGGCTGGTTCGAGCCAGGATCGCAGCAGTGGCAAGCACTGCCGAAGCCGCAGCATGACGCCATTCGTCAGGCGTTTGCCATCGCTTCACAACGTCAGAACGCCACCTTAGTGCCATTGCCTTTGGGGTACACGCTATGATCCGCCATGCCATTGTCACCCTGCTAATCTTGGTCAACGCCACGGCAGCGGCAGCGCATGCCAGTGACGAGCTCGAAGCGATGATCGCGCTGCAGGGCCAACAGATGCAACAAGAAAACCAACGTTGGCAGGCACAGCTGACCGACGAACAACAGCAAGTGCAAGGACAAACCCAGTCATTGCTCAGTCGCAAAGAGGCAGCAGAGGCACAGTTAGTACGGCAACAAGCCACACTAAGCTCGTTACAGCTCAAACGTCAGGCCTTAGAGACCCAACTGAGCGAAGCCCAAGAAGATATGGCGCTGGTCGATTCTGGCTACCGCCACGCGGCACAACGACTGCAACAACGCTGGCAATCCAGTCCAACCACCCTGTTGGCCCCCAACCGTCAAGCTTGGATGGCACATCAAGCGCAGCAAGCCCACTTTCCTAGCCAAGCCGAGCTCGACACTTTGATGGCGTACGCGCTGAACGATCTGCGTTACACCGCAGGCGTCCATCAAACCGAGCATCCGCTGATCTTGGCCGACGGCACCCAGACCGACAGCACGGTGCGGGTGATCGGTGGCTTGATGGCCACCGCTCAGCACCATGCTCAATTTGGCTTGGTACAACCCAAAGAGCAGCATGCAGCCTGGATCGGCCCATTATCGAGCGAGACCGCCAAACCGTTAGCGCTTTGGTGGCAGGATCCCAATCAGATCATCCCGCTGGATCTGAGCTACGGCGCCATCCTGGACAGCCTCACCGCACAACGAGGCCTAGCGCACTGGGTCGCACGAGGAGGGGAACTGCTGTGGCCCATTCTGCTGCTGGCGCTGTTTGGCCTCAGCCTGGCATTGATCTGCGCCATCCGTCTGTGCTGGTGGCGCCCGCTACCCGAAGCGCTCATGGAGATCGCCGCACTGAAAGCCGCCCCGGTTTGTCGCCGCACACCGGCCCAAAGCGTACTGCAACAAGGCCTAAAGCAGGGTGCCGATCTGGACGCCATGGAGCACGCGTTGAAGCACGGCATGCTGACCCATTGGCAGCGATTCCAGTGGGGCCTGACCTTACTGCCCCTGTTGGCAGCCTTGGCGCCGATGCTGGGCTTGCTCGGCACGGTCAGCGGGATGATCCAAACCTTCCAGGCCCTAACCGAGTTTGGCAATGCCGATCCACGCCTGCTGTCCGATGGGATCAGCAAAGCCTTGATCACCACCCAGGCCGGGCTGATCGTCGCGGTCCCCTTGATGCTGTTGCACCACCCATTAAAGCGACGCGCACGCTCGTTGGGTCTGAACATGGAGCAAGCCAGTGCCCAGTTGATGGCGCACTCACTGAGCCTTAACCCCCAGCGGAGCACAAAATGACGGAGATCCTCGTGCGCCAGTTTCAAGCAGGGGGACCGGTGATGTGGCCCATGTTGCTGTGCAGCACCTTGATGCTCTGGCAACTGAGTGGGTTGGCGCTGCAACGACTGCCCAAGTGTCCCCCACCGAGCACAACGGGCCGAGCGGCACTGGACAAACGTCTGCAGGCCTTGGCTGTGCAGCAGCGCAGCCTAGCTCGGCATTCGAGGATCCAGGGAGTCTTGCTGCTGGCGAAGATCGCACCGCTCTTGGGCCTGTTAGGCACCGTCAGCGGGATGATCTCGCTGTTCGCCAGCCTCTCGGATACGGGCCTGCATAACCCCAAGGCGTTATCCGATGGGATCGCCATGGCCATGATCACCACGCAAACCGGCCTGCTGATCGGCCTGCCGGGCTTGCTGGCGGGATGGCTGTATCAACGTCGCTTAATCCGCCAGGACGAACAGGACAAATTACCAGGAGCCTGCAATGCTCAGTGAACGCCCTGACGTCGATCAAGACGCCGAGATCAACATGACTCCCATGTTGGATGTGGTCTTTATTCTGCTAATCTTCTTCATTGTCTCCACCAGCTTTACCACACAGACCGCGATCGAGATCGAGCGTCCCCATGCCAGCACGGCGGAGTCGATGGAGCAGACCCCCGTGCTGTTGGTGCTTGATGCGGCCGGCCGCGTCTACTTGGACGATCAAACCCTCGACGTCTATTACCTCGAGGGCCGATTGCGACAACTGGTGGCACAAACCCCGCAAATTCAATTGCTGATCATGGCGGATGAAAACTGCCCGACGGGCGCCACCATCGAGGTGCTGGACATTGCCCGGCGCAGCGGCATTCAGCACAGCCCGATAGCGGCCTCGGTCGGGATCAAACCCTGATGCCTCTCTTGCGACTGAGTCTTGCCGTCACCTTAGCCGTGCTGCTTAGCTTGGCTCTGCCTGCCTGGCTCAACCTCAACTCGACCGAGATCCGAGCGGCGGCTGCCTCCACGGCGCCCTCCGTATGGCTGCCACCACCGGCCAAAAAAGAGCTCGTCGATGACGCCCCCGTAGAGCTTGCGCCAAGCGCGCCTGAGGCCCTGGCCAGCACCGAATGGCTCGTGCCAACGGCACCCGCGCCATCGATGGCACCACTGGCCATCTCGTTGGCGGCACCCACCCTGTCCGCTTCCCTATTGCCGTCGCTCGGCACGGCCCTGCTCGATCTCACCCAGGTGGATGAAGCGCCGGAGCTGCTGCGTTACGTGGCACCGCGAACGCCCGTGGTGGCACGCTCACGACGCTTGCCGGGCAAAGTGGAGTTGCGATTGGTGGTTGAAGCCGACGGCACCGTCAGTGCCGCTGAAGTGCTCAGTGCCGAGCCCGAGGGGATCTTCGAATCGGCCGCCTTAACGGCGGCCCAACAATGGCGTTTCAAACCCGCCCAACTCAACGGAGGGCCAGTCAGTGTCTATGTCGACGTCCCGCTCAGTTTTTCTGTCAATTAGCCTGCTGCTGGCGGTACTTAGCCCGGCGGTGGCCGCGTCCCTTTCCAGCCTGGATCGCGCCGCCCTGCAACGTGCTCAAAGCCTGATGGAGCAGGATCGTGCCTCCGATGCCATCGCACTGCTGCAACCTCGGCTGCAACAAAACCGCCCTCACCCGAACCTGTACCTATTCACCTGCCACGCGCTGGCTCAGCAGCATACCCACGAGCAGGAACAGAACGAAGCACTGGCGTGCTGGCAACAGGGTCACGACTCGCACCCGCACCATGCCGCTTTGCTGCAAGGCTTGTCGACAGCGCTGATCCAAAACGCGCAATTTGATCAGGCCATCGCCCTGATCGAGCAACATCTGGCACAAGCGACGGCCCCGGAGCCACAGCATAACGAACTCCGTTACCTCTTGGCCTACAGTCACGTTCAACGGGAGCAGTATGCCGCCGCGCTAACCAGCCTATCGCCTTTGCCGCGCAACGAGCGTATTTGGCCGCTCATGGCCCACAGCCAGGCCGCACTGGAGCGCTGGCCTGAGTTGTTGGCAACGACGGAAGAGTGGCTCATAAAGGTACCGGAAAGTGCCACGGCCTGGCGGCTCATGGCGCAAGCACAGTTAGCCTTGCAGCAACCGCAAGCGGCGACGCTCGCACTGCAGATCAGCGAGTTGCTTGATCCCAGCAATGTGGCGCCATTACATGGGCTGTATGCCTCCCTCGGCGCGTATGATCTCGCCAGCCAGTGCTTAAGCTATCAGGATAATCTGCAATGTCTGCGCTTCGGCCTGCTGGCCGGGCGTTATCAGGCCAGCATCGATGCCGCATCCCGCTGGACACCTAACCTACAGGACTGGGACGCCTATCACCTGTTACTCGGACAACTGTTGCAGCGCACGGGCGAGCGTCACTTGGCGCGACAAACCTGGTGGCAGGTGGGAACACAAGCACTGCCTGTCGAGTCTGAGGGCGAGCTAAGAAGATTGCGGCAGCAGCGAGAGCGCGCACGAGGTCAAGCCCTGCTATTGATAGGACAGAGTCACTGGCTCGAATCCCAGTGGCCCGAGGCGCAGATCGCCTACCGCCAAATGGCCCGATTGCCCGGCTACAAGCAGCAAGGGCAATCGTTACTTACGGCCATCGAACAGTATCGCCTACTCGATTGAACATCGATGGGATCAGAAAGTTGGCGCGCGGTCTCGGGTACGAGCTTCGGCCTCAGCCATGGCGCTCTCGGCCACCTGACGCATCTCCATCAGGGCATAGCGATGCTCGACAAACTCATACACATTGGTCGCTAGCGCCAGCTTGTACAGGTTCATCGCCTTGCCATTGTCACCTTGCAGACGCGCTCGCTTGCCCAAATAGAAATAGGCTTCGCACAGGCGCTCGGCTAATTCGCCTTGCTGGCTCAGCCCCTCACGGCTGCTGGCCAACAGATCGCCCGCGCCGATCCGGCCCAAGAACAGATCCACTAGGCCGGTCGCCCAATTGTCCTCATCCATCCGAGTGCGGTGATCCGCCAGTTGGATCAGGGCTTGCTCAGAGTCCAGCTCCTGCTGCGCCAGATATAACCAGATAGCGCGATAGGGATCGCTGGGCTCTTCCAGCAAAAAGGTGGTCAGATCCTGGACCGCCAGATCGGCCCGTTCGCCGTAGTAAAGCGCGATCCCTCGATTGAGATAGGCAAAGGTAAATTCCGGATCCAACTCAAGCACGGCATCAAACGCCTGGTAAGCCTGATCGAACTCCATCGCCTGAGTAGCGTAGATCCCGATGAAGTTATACACATCGGTATAATCGGGCTGCAGCGATAACGCCTGATTAAAGTCGATCCGAGCCAGTGTGCGCAATCCCACCGCATCGTACCGAATGCCACGGTCATATAGGAAACGGGCGCGCTGTTGCTCGGTCAGATCCGGCACCTGCAACAATTCGCTGAGCTTGGCCAGTTGGATCTCAACCTGAGGATCCGCTTGTCGTGGCGTTGCCAGCAGCAACTGTGGCTCATAACCCACGCTCGATGGCTGAGTCGCACAACCGCCTAACAGCAAACCGGCGATCAACGCCGGTGCCAATAACTTCTTCATCGTCATTTCGGTCCTTTTGGCCTCAGGAAAACGAGTTCCCGCACCATCAAACAAAAAAGGAGAGCTAATGCTCTCCTTTTTACCACAGTTTGCCTTACTCGGCAGCAGGCTTAACCGCGGCTTCCTTCATGGACAGGCGGATACGGCCTTGGCGGTCAACTTCAACCACCTTGACGTCCACTTCCTGACCCATGCTCAGGTGATCAGCCACGTTGTTGACGCGCTCTTCACAGATCTGAGAGATGTGTACCAGACCGTCTTTACCTGGCAGGATGTTTACAAACGCACCGAAATCAACGATACGAACAACCTTACCTTTGTAGACACGACCCTCTTCCACATCCGCGGTGATCGCTTCGATGCGTGCGATCGCATCTTTCGCTGCCGCACCGTCGGTAGAAGCCACCTTCACGGTACCATCATCTTCGATCTCGATGGTGGTGCCGGTCTCTTCGGTCAATGCACGGATCACCGCACCACCTTTACCGATCACGTCGCGGATCTTGTCCGGGTTGATCTTGATGGTGGTGATTCGAGGTGCGTGGATAGACAGCTCGGTGCGGTGAGACGGCATCGCCTGATCCATCACAGCCAAGATGTGGTTACGCGCTTCGTTGGCCTGCTTCAGGGCGATCTGCATGATCTCCTGAGTGATGCCTTCGATCTTGATGTCCATCTGCAGCGCAGTGATACCACCTGTGGTACCGGCGACCTTAAAGTCCATGTCACCCAGGTGATCTTCGTCACCCAAGATATCGGTCAGAACCGCAAACTTGTCGCCATCCTTCACCAGACCCATGGCGATACCCGCCACAGAAGCCTTGATCGGCACACCGGCGTCCATCAGAGCCAAAGAGGTACCACATACGGAGGCCATGGAGGAGGAGCCGTTGGATTCGGTGATCTCAGAAACCACACGAACGGTGTACGGGAACTCTTCTGCGGTGGGCATTACGGCCTGAACACCGCGCTTCGCCAGTTTACCGTGGCCGATCTCACGACGCTTCGGTGAACCCATAAAGCCGGTCTCACCGACGCTGTATGGAGGGAAGTTGTAGTGCAGCATGAAGCGATCGGTACGCTCGCCGATCAGCTCATCGATGATCTGACCGTCACGCTCGGTACCCAGCGTCGCGGCAACCAGTGCCTGAGTCTCACCACGGGTAAACAGGGCCGAGCCGTGAGTACGTGGCAGAACGCCAGGCAGGACAGACAGGGCGCGAACCATCTTGGTGTCACGACCGTCAATGCGCGGCTCACCGGCGATGATACGGCGACGAACTACGGACTTTTCCAATGCACCCAGCAGGCCGGAGATCTCGGAACCATCTTGCTCAGGATCGGCAGCCAGGATCGCTTCTTTCGCCGCGGTCTTGGCCGCATTGATGGCGGCAACACGCTCAACCTTGTCGGTCACGCGGTAGGCATCGCCCAGGCTAGCTTCAGCCAACTCAGCCACTTTATCGGCCAGAGTCACGTTCTTCTCTGGCGCAGTCCAGTCCCAAGCCGGCTTGCCCGCTTCGGCCTTCAGCTCGTTGATCGCGTTGATCACGATCTGCTGAGCTTGGTGACCGTAAACCACAGCACCCAGCATCACTTCTTCAGACAGCACTTCGGCTTCGGATTCCACCATCAGAACCGCGCCTTCGGTACCGGCAACAACCAGATCCAGCTTAGACTCTTTCAGCTCCTCAACGGATGGGTTGAGCAGGTACTCGCCATCTTGATAGCCAACACGAGCACAGCCGATAGGACCGTTAAACGGCACGCCGGACAGAGACAGCGCCGCAGACGCACCGATCATCGCGACCACATCTGGAGAAACGGCCGGCTCAACGGAAACAACGGTAGCAACCACCTGGACTTCGTTCATGAAGCCTTTCGGGAACAGAGGGCGGATCGGACGGTCGATCAAACGCGCGGTCAGAGTCTCGCTTTCAGCAGGACGACCTTCACGCTTAAAGAAGCCACCCGGGATCTTACCGGCTGCATAAGTCTTTTCCTGGTAGTTCACGGTCAGCGGGAAAAAGTCCTGACCCGGCTGAACGGTTTTCTTACCGACCACGGTAACCAATACCGTGGTGTCGCCCATGCTGGCCAGAACGGCGGCATCGGCTTGACGGGCGATAACACCGGTTTCCAGGGTTACGGTATGTTTACCGTAGGGAAAGCTCTTAATGACAGGATTCACTAGCTGTTTCCTTTAATCTATTTTCGTCTTGAAATTCGCTCGTTAGTATACTGCAAAGCCGACCGAAAGACAGAGCAGCTCAGCGAATTGTTTGCCGATAAGATCCAAAGGATCGCCCCAAAAAACCGAAGCTTCATTGACCGTTTCGCGCTCGCTAGGCCAACTTGAATTGCTGCTCCGACTCGCTCCCACCACCGCCAAACGAAAGGGCCAACCGATGCACTCAGACCCAGACAAAATGCTTAAAAAGCACCAACAGCTCACTCACTCAGAAGGCGTTAAGGTGGCCTCCCATACGCAGCGCGAGAGCGGTGACTGGGTATTACACACCTTAATGCTGGAGGGGCATGATGTCCCCTTCAAGTTCCGCCGCCCCAAAGGCTACCAGTCACTCAAGGGCCAACGGGTTAACCTGACCTATTACGCTGCGACAGAATCGGTTGCCGGCTTTGAGATGGAGATCATGAAGGTGGTGCGGATCAAGCGCAGCTAGTGGTCCGAGACGAAAAAAGGGAGCCCTAAGGCTCCCTTTTTCAAAACTTGGTGCGACTTAGCGACGCAGACCCAGCTTGGCGATCAGCTCTTGGTAACGAGCTACATCTTTACGCTTCAAGTAGTCCAGCAGCTTACGACGCTGAGCAACCATGCGCAGCAGACCGCGACGGCTGTGGTGGTCGTGGATGTGCTGCTTGAAGTGGCCTTGCAGGTGGTTGATCTGAGCGGTGTGCAGGGCAACCTGTACTTCAGGGGTACCGGTGTCGTTTTCACCACGACCGAACTCAGCAACGATCTTCGCTTTAGCTTCTGCGCTTAGTGACATAGTCATCTCTCCAAAAAATAAGTAAATCGATCTTGAGCCGATCACTAACTCAGCTCAAGAGGCGGGGCAGTATAACGGCTCTGCCCCTTGGCCTCAAGCGTCTTGAAACACCACCAGGCGCTTCGGAGCCACCAGACCGTCATCATCGATCTGACCGATGCCAGCGAAGGTCTTCGCCTCGCCAATGGTCAGACGCACCAAACCATCGAGTGGTGCCCCCGGCACTTGCACCGGCTGGCCCTGCATCAAGTAACTGGCCACCACATCGGTCATGTTGACCTCAGGCAGTGAGCCTACCGCGGTATCCATCGGCAACAAGAACGGATCCAAAAACGTTTTTGGTGCCACCTCTTGCTGCTCGGCCTCAGTCAGCAATTGCTGGAGCTGCTCCAACGTCACCATACGCTCTGCGGGGTAACCGGCCACCTGCGTGCGACGCAAGACTTTGACGTGTGCGCCACAGCCCAACAGCTCACCCAGATCATCGGTGATAGTGCGGATGTAGGTGCCTTTGGACACATGAATGTCCAACTCCACCTCATCGCCTTCGAATCGCAGCAGGTTGAGCTCGAATACGGTGATCGGACGCGCTTCACGCGGCACCTCGATCCCCTCGCGGGCATACTTGTACAGCGGCTGGCCCTGGTATTTGAGCGCCGAGTACATCGACGGCACCTGCATGGTGTCACCCCGGAAGGTGTCCAGCGCGGCATTGAGCTGCTCTGCGGTCACGTTAACCGGACGCTCTGACACCACTTCGCCGTCGGCATCAGAAGTATCGGTACGCACGCCCAGTTTGGCGACCACGGTGTAACGCTTGTCGGAATCCAGCAGGAATTGGGAAAACTTGGTGGCCTCGCCCAAACAGATCGGCAGCATCCCGGTCGCCAGTGGATCCAATGCCCCGGTGTGACCCGCTTTGTTGGCATTGTAGATCCGCTTGACCTTCTGCAGCGCATCGTTCGAGGACAGCCCTTGCGGTTTATCCAGCAGCAGCACACCGTCGATCAGACGGCCACGATTACGACGACGACCCATTACTCACCCGCCTCGCCGTTTTCATCTTCGCCCGTGCCGTGCTTCTCGGCTTTGGCATCGTCTTCCGCACGCACCTTAGAAACTAGGCTGGCCATACGGATCCCTTCGACCAGGGATTTATCGTATTGGAAGCGGATCTCCGGCATCACCCGCAGCTTGAGGCGAGAGGCCAACAAGGTGCGGATCATCGGCGCCAGCTCGATCAGCGCCTCCAGTTGCTTCTTCACTTCGTCCGCGTCGTCATTCAAAAAGGTGACAAACACCTTGGCGTAACCCATATCGCGGGACACTTCGACTTCATTGACCGTGACCATACCAAGGCGGTCATCACGGATCTCACGCATCATCACCATCGCCAGCTCACGCTGAAGCTGCTGACCAACACGTTTGGTTCGACTGAATTCTCTAGCCATTATCTTCTCTACCAAAAAGAGGGGCGCATGGCCCCTCTTGATATCAGTGGCGCTCAATCGCCGTTGGACCGAGTGCCCCTGTTATTTGATGTTCCGCTGCGATTACAGGGAGCGCTTCACTTCAACGGTTTCGAACACTTCGATCTGGTCACCGACCTTCACATCATTGTAGTTCTTAACGCCGATACCACACTCCATGCCGTTACGCACTTCCTGCAGATCGTCTTTGAAGCGGCGCAGGGATTCCAGCTCGCCTTCGTAGATCACCACGTTTTCACGCAGAACACGGATAGGCGCGTTACGCTTAACCACACCCTCGGTCACCATACAACCCGCGACCGCACCGATCTTCGGTGACTTAAATACTTCACGTACCTGAGCCAGACCAATGATCTCCTGCTTGAACTCAGGCGCCAGCATACCGCTCATCGCCTGTTTCACTTCGTCGATCAGATCGTAGATCACGCTATAGTAACGCAGATCCAAGTTCTCATTGTCGACCATACGACGGGCCACGGCATCGGCACGGACGTTGAAGCCAACCAAGATCGCGTTGGACGCGGCAGCCAAAGACGCATCGGTCTCGGTCAAACCACCCACACCACGACCAATGATGTTCACCTTCACTTCGTCGGTGGACAGCTTGCTCAGGGAGTCGGCGATCGCTTCCAAAGAGCCCTGTACGTCGGCTTTCAGTACCACGTTCAACTCGGACACATCGCCTGCGGTCATGTTGGTGAACATGTTCTCCAACTTGGCCTTCTGCTGACGCGCCAACTTCACTTCGCGGAACTTGCCTTGACGATGCAGAGCAACCTCACGGGCCTTCTTCTCGTCACGAACCACAGTGGCTTCGTCACCGGCCGCCGGTACACCGGACAGACCCAAGATCTCAACCGGGATGGATGGACCCGCTTCGTCAATCTCTTTGCCGTTTTCGTCACGCATGGCACGAACACGGCCGTACTCCAGGCCACACAGAACGATATCACCGCGACGCAAGGTACCTTCCTGAACCAGAACCGACGCAACTGGGCCGCGACCTTTATCCAAACGGGACTCGATCACAACGCCATGGGCCATGCCCTCTTTACGCGCGGTCAGTTCCAGTACTTCAGATTGCAGGATGATGCCTTCCAGCAGCTCATCAACGCCCTGACCGGTCTTGGCCGAAACGTGAGCGAACATGTGCTCGCCGCCCCAATCTTCTGGGATCACGCCGTGCTGAGACAGCTCGTTCTTAACACGGTCCAGATCGATGTCTTCTTTATCGACCTTGTTCACCGCGATCACCAGCGGCACTTCAGCCGCTTTGGCGTGCTGGATCGCTTCGATGGTTTGTGGCATCACACCATCGTCCGCGGCAACAACCAGAACCACAATATCGGTGGCCTTGGCGCCACGGGCACGCATGCTAGTAAAGGCGGCGTGTCCAGGGGTGTCCAGGAAGGTGATGCTGCCGTCGCCAACCGCTACGTGGTAAGCACCGATGTGCTGGGTAATGCCACCCGCTTCACCGGAAGCCACTTTCGCGCGACGGATGTAATCCAGCAAAGAGGTCTTACCGTGGTCAACGTGGCCCATGATGGTCACAACCGGCGCACGGTGAACGGTTTCCGCCGTGGTGTCACGATCGGACATCACCGCATCTTCCATCTCGTTGTCGTTACGCAGAACCACTTTGTGGCCCAGCTCTTCGGCAACAACCTGAGCGGTCTCCTGATCGATCACCTGGTTGATGGTCACCATGGAGCCCATCTTCATCATCGCTTTGATGATCTCAGTCGCTTTGATGGCCATCTTGTTAGCCAACTCTGCCACTGTGATGGTCTCGCCGATCACAACATCACGTACCACCTTCTCAGCCGGCTTCTGGAAACCGTGCTGCATAGAGGATGGTGCGTTCACACCACGCTTGTTACGACCACCACGGCCACCACGACGGTCGTTACGACCACCGCGCGCGTTGCGATCATTGTTGCCCGCAGGCTTCTTCTTACGACGAGGGCCGCTGCGCTCGGCTTTCGCGTCCTGCTGATCTTCAGCAGCACGAGCCGTAACAGAAGTGGTCACGTGATAGTCAGCGTTCTTTTCCTGTTCCTTGCGCTTGGCATCTTCTTCCGCCCAGCGCTGGGCATTCTCTTCGGCCAGCTTCTTGGCCTCTTCGGCCTTCTCAATGGCCAACTGTTCCGCTTTCCGTGCCGCTTCTGCTTCTTGCGCTTTTAACAATGCTTCTGCCTCTTCTTTGGCTTTCTGTTCTTGCGCAACGGTTGCCGGCTCTTTTACCGATTCGGTCTGACGCTTAGCCGCTTCCGCCGCTTCGCGTTTTGCCTTCTCTTCCGCCGCACGCTTGGCCTTCTGTTCGGCTTCACGGCGAGCTTGCTCTTCCGCTTGACGCTTGGCATCAGCCTCGCGCTTCGCGTTCTCTTCGGCCTCACGGCGAGCTTGCTCTTCCGCTTCCTGCTTGGCCTGTTCATCCACTGCACTGCGCTTCACGTAGGTGCGTTTTTTGCGCACCTCAACCTGAACCGCTTTACTCTTACCACCGCTTCCCGCTACGTTCAGCGTGGAGCGAGTCTTACGTTGCAACGTCATGCGGGTCGGCTCAGCCTTGCCACCGTGCTGCTCAGCCAGATGGTTCAGCAAGGTTTGCTGCTCCGCCTGACTGACGCTGTCGCCAGCGGATTTCTTGATACCAGCCTCGTTAAATTGGGCTAGCAGTCGGTCAACGGGTTTGCCAACTTCCTCAGCAAGCGATTGAATCGTTTTATCTGACATTATCCTTATATCCTCTGTTGACCGATGTTTATGCTTCGTCGCTGAACCAGCAAATGTTACGCGCGGCCATGATCAGCTCGCCCGCTTTCTCGTCGTTCAGCTCTTCGATGTCCGTAAGATCGTCAATGCCTTGATCGGCCAGATCTTCCAGAGTCACAACACCGCGACTTGCCAATACAAATGCCAAGTGACGCTCCAAACCTTCCAGCGCAAGCAGATCTTCTGCCGGCTCAGCACCATCCAGCGCTTCTTCCGAAGCCAGTGCCTTGGTGGTCAGGGCGCTCTTCGCACGCTCACGCAACTGTTCAACGGTCTCTTCATCCAAACCGTCGATCTCCAGCAGCTCAGCCACTGGTACGTAAGCGATCTCTTCTAAACTGGTGAAACCTTCCTCGACCAAGACGGAAGCGAACTCCTCATCGATGTCCAGGCCTTCAACAAAGACCGACAAGGTCTTGGCAGATTCGGCTTCGTGTTTCGCCGCCAGATCTTCTGTGGTCATCACGTTCAGTTCCCACTCAGTCACCTGAGAGGCCAAACGTACGTTCTGACCATTACGACCGATGGCTTGGGCCAAGCTGTCTTTCTCAACCGCGACGTCCATCGACTTGTTGTCTTCATCCATCACAATGGAGGAAACATCGGCTGGCGCCATCGCGTTGATCACGTACTGAGCTTCGTTGTCGTTCCACAGAACGATATCGATACGCTCGCCGCCCAGTTCGCCAGACACAGCCTGAACACGCGCGCCGCGCATGCCGACACAGGCACCCACAGGATCGATACGCTTGTCATTCGACTTAACGGCGATCTTAGCGCGAGAACCCGGATCGCGGGCCGCACCCATGATCTCGATCATCTCTTCACCGATCTCTGGCACCTCGATGCGGAACAACTCGATCAGCATCTCGGCGCGTGAGCGGCTCAGGAACAGCTGGGAGCCACGGGACTCCAGACGGACCGAATGCAGCAGAGCTCGGATCCGGTCACCCGGACGGAAGTTCTCACGTGGCAACATCTCTTCACGGAACAGGATAGCGTCCGCATTGTTGCCCAGATCAACGATGACAGAATCACGGTTAACCTTTTTCACCACGCCGGTGACCAACTCACCTTCGCGATCTTTAAACTGCTCAACAACTTGAGCGCGCTCAGCTTCACGTACTTTTTGTACGATAACCTGCTTGGCCGTCTGGGTCGTGATACGGTCAAAGACAACAGATTCGATCTGCTCTTCAACGAAGTCACCCACCTCGATGGATTCATCCTCTTCCATCGCACGCGCGGAAGACAGGTAAACCTGGCGAGTTGGAAACTCCATCTCGGTATCGTCTTCGATCACTTCCCAACGACGGAAGGTATCGTACTCACCGGTACGCTGATCGATGCATACGCGAGCATCAATCTCTAATTCTTGCTTTTTCTTGGTCGCGGTGGCGAGGGCAATTTCTAGCGCCTCGAAAATTTTCTCACGCGGTACCGCTTTCTCGTTAGATACCGCCTCGGCTACCGCCAGGATTTCTTTGCTCATGTCAGCCTCGTTTCACCCTGAAACTTAAAATTTAGGAACCAGATGGGATTTTTGGATGTTCGACAACATCATCATCTGATCTTTGCCTTCACTACGTAAGGTGATGACTTCACCGTCTACGGCGGCGATCTCTCCACGCCACTTACGTTTGCCGTCCATTGGCATATTCAGCACCAGAATCGCTTCGGAGCCGAGATATTTTTGATAATGCTGGGCAGTGAACAGCGGGCGATCCATCCCGGGAGACGAGACTTCCAAATTGTATTCAGTGCTGATCGGATCTTCTACATCCAATACCGCACTGGCCTGACGGCTCACTTCCGCACAGGCTTCCACTGTAATGCCATCTTCATGGTCAATAAAAAGACGCAACACGGAGTGGTTGCCAGCTCGCACATATTGCAAGCCCCAGAGCTCATAGCCCAGAGCCTCAACCGGCTCAGCCAGCATCTCAGTCAGGCGTTGTTCTATCGTCGCCATGGGATCACCCCTATAAACAAAAAAAGGGCATAACGCCCATTCACCCGACTATCTAGGATAGTCAAACCCCAAGAGACAGATAACAAAAAGCCCCGGTTTTAAACGGGGCTTAAAGTTCGCTGTACCCTGTTTGAAGCCATCGGCTTCGGTAGGTTTCCCTACCACCGTCTCCGCCACGGTTTTTGGTCTAACGACCGGACTAAGCCACGGAGCGATATCGAGCTGGGCAAGCAGACAAGATACCGGCAAATACCGATTGGAGACAAACATCTCAACAATCAGGAAATTGGTTGCGGGGGCCGGATTTGAACCGACGACCTTCGGGTTATGAGCCCGACGAGCTACCAAGCTGCTCCACCCCGCGTCAATTTCGGCGACACTATACCACTGGGATATAGATGACGCAATGTTTGGTGCCGTGAGCGGGACTTGAACCCGCACGAGCATAGCTCACCACCCCCTCAAGATGGCGTGTCTACCAATTCCACCACCACGGCAAAAACTGTTGTCTTTAGGCCTGACTTAGGCTTAGTTCGGCACGTCGCTAGCAGCGGGTACGTCACTTGGTTGAGTTTGCTCAACCACTGGAACATCGATCTGGTTCCAATCATCGCTTGGCTGTGCGCTGTTCGCGGTCATACGACCCAGCAGCAGGCTCAATACGAAAAACACGGTAGCCAATACGGCAGTCGTGCGGGTCAGGAAGTTACCTGAACCTGAGGAGCCAAACAGCGTTGCTGAAGCACCGGCACCGAAAGAGGCACCCATACCCGCTCCTTTACCTTGTTGAATAAGCACCAGGCCAATAATCGCCAACGCCACCAACAAGTAAACAACCATTAATACTTCAAACATCTTTCACTCATTCCGCCTGTGAAGCGATGCGGCACAGCGTTACAAATTCGCTGGCATTTAAGCTCGCACCACCAACCAAACCACCATCGACATCCGGTTGGGTAAACAGGTCCGCCGCGTTACTCGGCTTGACGCTGCCACCGTACAAGATACGAATCTTTTCTCCCTCGTAAGGGGATAGTGCCGACAACCGTTGACGTAAGTAAGCATGTACCTCCTGAGCTTGCTCAGGGGTTGCGCTCTTACCCGTACCGATAGCCCATAAGGGTTCGTAGGCAAGGACCGCATTATCAAACGCCATGATCCCGACTTTGTCGAGCACCGCATCCAGCTCACCGGCCAACACTTCGAAGGTTCGGTTTGCTTGGCGCGCTGCCAAGGATTCTCCGACACAAAGGATGGGGGTTAATCCCATCTTCTGCGCCATGGCGAATTTTTCTGCCACCATGTCGCTGGTCTCTCCGTACATACGACGGCGCTCGGAGTGACCGATGATAACATATTTACAGCCAAACTCTTTCAGCATGCCGCCGGAGATCTCCCCGGTATAAGCGCCAAACTCTTGATGACTCAAGTTTTGACCCCCAAGATGCAGTGAGCATCCCGACAACGTCTGACTAGCGGCTTCCAGCTTTCGCTGTATGTTATCCAGGTAAACGCTGGGAGGGCATAGCACCACATCTGGCGAACCACCAGAAATTCGTGAAAACTTCTGAATCAGCTCTTGCGCCAACTGCAGACTACCGGCCATCTTCCAATTAGCCGCGACCAAAGGTCGTCTCGTCGCCATAAACGTCTCCTGTGAAAGCGAGCGAGATAATATCTAACTGACTTTGCTGTGACAAGAGCCAATGTCATCATCTCTGCTCAACCGCTGATTCTTTACTCAGCTTAGGTAAAAAGTCGACGATCCTGAGGCAAAATACGCAAGATCGTCGTCCTCACTTAGCGCTGCAGATGCCGGGACAACTCAGCCAATGCCTCGACCATACCATCCCGACAATGAAGCTGCTCATCTTTCCAATGATCCGCGATCACCATGCCGCAATCATTCAGTAAAACAAACCCCGAGCCTTCGCTGTTCAGTCCCAAAGCAAACTGCACCGATCGGGTTGCCATCGCATCCGCCAAGGAGGCTTCAACCTGCACCAAACTCTGGTTATTAATATTAAAGCCGTTGGGATCACCCCGGCGTAGCGTCACTTGGGCGCCCAGCTCAGTCAAGACCTTTGGCGCCACCTTATGGCAAGCCCCATGGGCGGTATCCACCAGGACACCTATGCCTTTAAGCGCCACGCCGGCGCTAAACCGTGATTTACAGTACTCGACGTAGCGCCCCACCGCGTCGGTGATCTTGGTGGCCTTGCCCAGCCGATCAGAGCTGACACACATCAGCGGCTGATCGAGCTGAGGCTCCACTGCCTGGCGTTGCTCGGTGCTGTAGGGGGCGCCATTGCCATCGAATAGGGTGAGATCGCTATAGGGGTGTGGCATGTTCGCCGCTCCGATCATCACCCCGGCATCGGCATGAAAGGTGCGGGTCAAATAACGCAAGCCGGGCTCTGGCAAGGAGCTCGCCAACAGCACATCCGCTCCGGACGCGCTGAGGCCCGCCTGCAGGGCCGCCTCCAACATATAGCTACTTTGGCGCGGATCTTTAGCCAGAACAACCAAAGGGCGTTCGGACTCGAGTGCCCGGCCCAGGCACGCCCCCAAACGCATGGCATACAGAGGGTGCAACCCGCCGACCGCAACAGCCATAGCATCCGTGACTCTCAGGCTCTCCCCCATACGCTCCCTCGCTATAGCTCAGATCTATCGAAAGGCCTCGGTTTGACGCCAAACGGTCAAGGCATCTTGCGTTGCCTGCACATCATGCACCCGCACGATCTCGGCACCTTGCTGCGCCGCCAATAAGGCTCCCGTGACACTGCCCACCATACGCCCTTCAACGCCACGCTCCAACAGTTGACCGATCATCGACTTACGCGACAAGCCGATCAATAAAGGCCGCTGGTGATCCGCCAACCGATCCAATCGTGCCAACAACTGATAGTTATGCTCTAGCGTCTTGCCAAAGCCAAAGCCAGGATCCAGCACCAATCGCTCCGGCGCGATCCCAACCGCAGCACACGCGTCGATCCGCTGCTGGAAAAAACCATTCACCTCCGCAAACAGATCATCATACTTGGGAGCATGCTGCATGGTCCTGGGCTGACCTTGCATGTGCATCAAGCAGATCGCCGCGTCGCCACTGGCCGCTGCGGACAACGCCCCTGGCTCCTGCAAGGCGCGCACGTCGTTGATCATCCCGGCCCCGGCCGCGACGGCCTGGCGCATCACCTCGGCCTTGGAGGTATCGATCGAGATCACCACATCCAACTCAGCGGCGATCCGCTCGATCACCGGTAGGGTACGCGCCAACTCCAGCTCTAACGCCACGTCCGCCGCGCCTGGTCGGGTGGACTCCCCTCCCACGTCGATCAACGTCGCCCCGGCCGCCACCATGGCGCGCGCTTGCATCAAGGCCGCATCGAGCGCCTGATGGCGACCGCCATCGGAGAACGAGTCCGGGGTTACATTGAGGATCCCCATGATCTGCGTCTGGGTCAGATCCAGAGTCCGTTTGCCACAAACAAGTTGCATCATATTTCCTTGGTCTTACAAAAAAGCCCCGCACTGCGGGGCTTAATAGCAAAGCATAAACGCTTATTTTACCGGAGCCTGCTCACCGTCAGAAGACAGCTCATCTGGGCTGGTGGTTTCGACATCGGCTTCTTTCACCTCAGCCTCGGCCTTAGCGGAGCCATCGCCATCACCGGAGTTAGGACGATCACTGCTGTCCCAATCCGCGGGTGGGCGAACATCGGTGCGAGCCATGAGATCGTCGATCTGGCGTGCATCAATGGTCTCGTACTTCATCAGCGCATCGGTCATGGAATGGAGAATGTCCATGTTATCGACCAGATGCTGACGCGCACGCTGATAGTTGCGATCGATAAACTCTTTGATCTCTTCGTCGATCAGCTTCGCAGTCTCGCCCGACATGTGGCTGGCTTTCGCCATCGAGCGACCCAAGAACACCTCACCGTCATCTTCGGCGTAGTTCATCGGCCCCAGCTTTTCAGACAGGCCCCACTGAGTCACCATCTTACGGGCGATGTCAGTCGCACGCTCGATGTCGTTCGAGGCACCTGTGGTCACCTTGTCATCGCCGTAGATCAATTGCTCGGCGATCCGACCACCATACAAGCTGGAGATCATGGACTCCAGATGCTGCTTGGAGTGGCTCCAACGATCCTGCTCAGGCAGGTACATGGTCACGCCCAAGGCACGGCCACGTGGAATGATGGAAACCTTGTAAACCGGATCGTGCTCTGGCACCAAGCGACCCACAATGGCGTGGCCGGCTTCGTGGTAGGCGGTCATCCGCTTCTCATCTTCCGACATCACCATAGAGCGGCGCTCGGCACCCATCATGATCTTGTCTTTGGCCTTCTCAAACTCTTCCATGCTTACCAGTCGCTTGGAGGCACGCGCAGCAAACAGCGCCGCTTCGTTCACCAAGTTAGCCAGTTCCGCACCCGAGAAGCCTGGCGTACCGCGGGCGATCAATGAGGCATCAACCCCTTCACCCAGAGGCACCTTGCGCATATGAACGTTAAGGATCTGCTCCCGTCCGCGCACATCCGGCAAGCCAACCGTTACCTGACGGTCGAAACGACCGGGACGCAGCAACGCGGGATCCAGAACGTCTGGACGGTTGGTCGCGGCGATCACGATGATCCCCTCGTTGCCCTCAAAGCCGTCCATCTCAACCAGCATCTGGTTCAGGGTCTGCTCACGCTCATCGTGACCACCACCTAAACCCGCGCCACGCTGACGACCGACCGCATCGATCTCATCAATAAAGATGATGCACGGTGCAGACTTCTTCGCCTGTTCGAACATGTCACGAACACGGGAAGCACCCACACCCACAAACATCTCGACAAAGTCGGAGCCGGAAATAGTGAAAAACGGCACCTTGGCTTCGCCCGCAATCGCTTTGGCCAGCAAGGTCTTACCGGTACCCGGAGGACCAACCATCAGTACGCCGGTTGGGATCTTACCCCCCAGCTTCTGGAACTTAGTTGGATCACGCAGGTAGTCAACCAGTTCGCCCACTTCCTCTTTCGCTTCATCACAGCCCGCGACATCAGCAAAAGTGGTCTTGATCTGATCCTCACCCATCAGGCGAGCTTTGCTCTTGCCGAACGACATGGCACCTTTGCCACCGCCGCCCTGCATCTGCCGCATGAAGAAGATCCAAACCCCGATAAGCAACAGCATCGGGAACCAAGAGATGAAGATCTGAGCCAGCACGCTGGGCTGCTCCGGCGGCACACCTGTGACCTGAACGTTGCTGTTGAGCAACTCATTCAACAGATCTTTGTCGTAGACAGGCATGTAGGTAACGAATTTCTCGCCACCCCGTGTCGTGCCTCGGATCGTGACCGCATCGGGCTGGAATTCAACAGTGCTGACTTGCCCTGTTTCATAAGCCTCAACAAAGGTGTTGTAGCTCATGGCACTGTTATTGCCGGAACGCGGCGAATAACTTTGGAACACAGTCATCAGAACGACTGCGATCACCAGCCATAAGATCAAATTTTTCGCCATATCACTCAAGGTATGGAACCTCTCATATTCCTTGGTTTATTACAGCTAGCTTAACCTTTGTAACCGCTAGCCACAATGTAGACTTCCCGCGAACGGGCTCTCGAACTGTCCGGTTTGCGAATTTTTACGCTACGAAAGCGATTACGCACTTCCTGCAGGTATTGATCAAAGCCTTCGCCTTGGAAAACTTTCACCACAAACGCACCGTTCGGGGCCAATACCTGGTGGCACATATCAAAGGCCAACTCCACCAGATACATCGCCCGCGGCTGATCCACCGCTCCGGCACCGGAGAAATTCGGCGCCATATCCGACATCACTACATCCACTTTGGCATCACCGATACGGGTGAGCAATGCATTGAGGACATTTTCATCACGAAAATCACCTTCAAGGAAGTCGACGCCAGCGATTGGGTCCATCGGTAAAATATCACAGGCGATCACCTGGCCGTCCAAACCCACCTGTTCGGTTGCGTATTGAGACCAGCCACCCGGTGCCGCGCCCAGATCCACCACCGACATGCCGGGCTTCAGCAGTTTGTCTTTTTGCTGAATCTCTTCGAGCTTAAATATCGCCCGGGAGCGCAGCCCCTTTTTCTGTGCCTGCTTGACGTAGTGATCGTCAAAATGCTCTGTCAGCCAGCGCTTGGAACTGGCCGTGTGTTTTTTCTTGGTCATGCCAACTCGGCTTTCCTGATTAAAAACGGGATCGATACCATTATTATGGTAAGGATTAGTAATAAGACGTAGATGCGGCTAGAATACGCGGTTTTCAAGCCCACCAAGCCAAAAAGAGTGCCTGATGACTCAATTGACCACCAAACAAAAGCAGTACCTGAAAGGGCTGGCTCACGGCCTCAAGCCTGTGGTGATCCTCGGGGCCAATGGCCTGACCGAGGGCGTACTGGCTGAGATCGAGCTGGCGCTGGATCACCACGAGCTGATCAAAGTCAAAGCCTCCTCCGAGGACCGCGAAATGAAACGCGCCATCATGGACGCCATCGTTCGCGAAACCAAAGCGGTTGAAGTACAAACCATTGGTCATATCCAGGTGCTGTACCGCCCGTCTGAGAAGCGCAAAATCGAAGTGCCCAAAGCACGTTAATTTTCGCTGATAAAAAGCCGCCCAGTGGGCGGCTTTTTTCTATCCGCAACAAGCCCATCAACCATAGCCGGTCCTAAGGACCTGCGCCGGCTTAGATGTACTCGACCTTGATCACTTCGTATTCAATGTCGCCGCTCGGTGCTTTGACGATCACCGCATCGTCCAGCTCCTTGCCGATCATGGCACGGGCCACCGGTGAATTAACCGAGATCAGATTGTTCTTCAGATCAGCCTCATCATCGCCCACGATGCGGTAGGTCACCTCTTCGTCGGTGTCGACGTTGACCAAGGTCGCCGTCGCGCCAAAGATGATCTTGCCGTTGTTGGCCATCTTGGTGACATCAATGATCTGAGCCACGCCCAGCTTACCTTCGATATCACGCACACGCGCCTCGGTCATGCCCTGCTCTTCACGCGCCGCATGGTATTCCGCGTTTTCTTTCAGATCGCCCAGCTCACGGGCAGACGCGATGGCCGCAGTGATCGCCGGACGACGGGTAAACTTCAAATGTTCCAACTCTTCACGCAGCTGCTCAGCGCCGCGGACCGTCATAGGTACCTGACTCATAGTAGTTCTCTTTTCTCCGACAAATACCTGCCTGACCCAGCGGTTGCAAGGCCTCATCAGCAGGTAAGGGAAATGGTTTTCTCGATGTTGCCACAGATTGTAATAGCAAAACGCCGGCGGGTCATCCCGTCCGGCGTTTTGTTATCTTTGGTTAAGTCCGGCGTCAGCCGACGGAACCAAACACGGAGGCTTAGGCCAGGCTGCGCTTATGCAGTTCCTGAACAGAGGCCACCTTCTCACGATCGTCGGCCTTATAAGCCAGACAAGTCGCAAAGGCTGCGTTCATGGTGGTGGTGTAGTTCACCTTGTAACGCAGGGCACCGCGACGCAACTGACGGGAATCCTCAATCGCCTGACGACCTTCGGTCGTGTTCACGATGTAGGTGTATTCATCGTTCTTAATGCGATCCAGAATGTGAGGACGACCTTCGTGTACCTTGTTGACCAGACGAGGGTTAATGCCCGCTTCGCCCAGCGCAACGGCGGTACCGTGAGTCGCGTCCAACTCGTAGCCCAGATCAATCAGCTGGCGCGCCAGCTCTGCCACACGACGCTTATCGCCGTTACGGACAGACAGCAGTGCGCGGCCATCTTTTGGCACATCTTTGATCGCGCCCAGCTGCGCTTTGGCATAAGCTTCAGCGAAGGTATCACCCACGCCCATCACCTCACCGGTGGAACGCATTTCTGGCCCCAGCAGCGGATCGACACCCGGGAACTTGTTGAACGGCAGCACCACTTCCTTGACGGAGTAGTACGGCGGGATGATCTCTTTAGTAAAGCCTTGCTCTTTCAAAGAGGTCCCTGCCATCACACGGGCAGCGATCTTAGCAATTGGCGCGCCAATGGCTTTGGACACAAACGGCACAGTACGGGCAGCACGTGGGTTCACCTCGATCAGGTACACCTCGTTGTCTTTCACCGCGAACTGAATGTTCATCAGGCCCACGACGCCCAGCTCCAGTGCCAGCTTACGGCACTGCTCGCGCATCACGTCCTGAATGGCAGCACTCAGGGTGTACGGAGGCAGAGAACAACCGGAGTCACCGGAGTGAACCCCCGCCTGTTCGATGTGCTCCATGATCCCGCCGATCACCACGTCGGTACCATCACAGATAGCATCACAATCCACTTCGATGGCGTCATCCAGGAAGCGATCCAGCAGAACCGGCGACTCGTTGGAGACACTCACCGCTTCGTTGAAGTAGCGACGCAGATCCTGCTCATCGTAAACGATCTCCATGGCACGGCCGCCCAGGACATAGGACGGACGAACCACCAGCGGGTAACCGATCCGCTCGGCATCACGAACCGCCTGCTCAACCGTGGTGACTGTGCTGTTTTCCGGCTGCTTCAGACCCAGGCGCTCAACCGCTTGCTGGAAGCGCTCACGGTCTTCGGCACGGTCAATCGCATCCGGCGAAGTACCGATGATCGGCACACCAGCGGCTTCCAGGGCACGGGCCAGTTTCAGCGGCGTCTGGCCGCCGTACTGAACGATGACACCTTTAGGCTGCTCGACGCGAACGATCTCCAGCACGTCTTCCAGAGTAATGGACTCGAAGTACAGACGATCTGAGGTGTCGTAGTCGGTGGACACGGTTTCCGGGTTACAGTTGACCATGATGGTCTCGTAACCGTCTTCGCGCATCGCCAGTGCCGCATGCACACAGCAGTAATCAAACTCAATGCCCTGCCCGATACGGTTCGGGCCACCGCCGATCACCATGATCTTCTCTTTGTCCGAAGGATTCGCTTCACACTCATCTTCGTACGTGGAGTACATGTACGCGGTATCGGTGGAGAACTCGGCGGCACAGGTGTCCACCCGCTTGTACACAGGGAACAGCTCATGCTTGTGACGCAGTTTGCGCACTTCGCCTTCGGACACGCCGATCAGGCTCGCCAAACGCAAGTCGGAGAAGCCTTTACGCTTCAGGGTACGCAGGAAGTCGTAGCTCAGGCCGGCCATGCCGCCCTCTTTCACTTGCGCTTCCAGCTGAACCAGCTCTTCGATCTGCACCAAGAACCAACGGTCGATGTTGGTGATCTTGAAGATCTCATCCAGGGTCATGCCCGCACGGAACGCGTCGGCGATAAACCAAGGACGCTCACAACCACAATCTTGCAGTTCGTATCGGATCTTCGCCATCGCATCGGCGTCATCCAGATCCACCACGGGATCCAGGCCGGTCATGCCGGTTTCCAGACCACGCAGGGCCTTCTGGAAGGACTCCTGGAAGGTACGGCCGATGGCCATCACTTCGCCCACGGACTTCATCTGAGTGGTCAGACGGTCGTTGGAGCCGGCAAACTTCTCGAAGTTAAAGCGTGGGATCTTAGTGACCACGTAATCGATGGACGGCTCGAACGAGGCCGGGGTCGCGCCACCGGTGATGTCGTTCTGCAGCTCATCCAGGGTGAAACCGACGGCCAGCTTAGCGGCGATCTTGGCGATAGGGAAACCCGTCGCCTTCGACGCCAGGGCGGAGGAGCGAGAGACCCGTGGGTTCATCTCGATCAACACCATGCGACCATCTTTCGGGTTAATACCAAACTGAACGTTAGAGCCGCCGGTTTCCACGCCGATCTCACGCAGTACCGCCATGGAGGCGTTTCGCATCAGTTGGTATTCTTTGTCGGTCAGGGTCTGTGCCGGCGCCACGGTGATGGAGTCACCGGTGTGCACGCCCATAGGATCGAAGTTTTCGATCGCACAAACGATGATGCAGTTATCCGCCTTATCGCGGACCACTTCCATCTCGTATTCTTTCCAACCGATCAGGGATTCGTCGATCAGCAGCTCGTTGGTCGGGGACAGATCCAGACCACGGGTACAGATCTCTTCGAACTCCTCGCGGTTGTAAGCAATACCGCCGCCGCTGCCACCCATGGTGAAGGACGGACGGATGATGCAGGGGAAACCCACATCATCGAGGATGGCATTGGCTTCATCCATGGAGTGAGCAATGCCCGCTCGTGGGCATTCCAGACCAATGGATTTCATTGCCGCATCGAAGCGGGAACGATCTTCCGCTTTATCGATGGCATCGGCAGTCGCGCCGATCATCTCAACGCCAAACTCTTCCAGCACGCCCTTGGCTTCCAGCTCCAGCGCACAGTTCAGTGCAGTCTGGCCACCCATGGTCGGCAGCACCGCATCCGGGCGCTCTTTGGCGATGATGTTGCGAACCACTTCCCAGTGGATCGGCTCAATGTAGGTGGCGTCGGCCATCTCCGGATCAGTCATGATGGTGGCCGGGTTGGAGTTCACCAGGATGACGCGGTAGCCCTCTTCGCGCAGGGCTTTACAGGCCTGGGCACCGGAGTAGTCAAACTCACAGGCCTGGCCGATCACGATCGGGCCTGCGCCCAGGATCAGAATACTTTTAATGTCAGTACGTTTTGGCATCGTCTTCTTCTCTGTGCGCTTATTGAGCGGCCTTGAATTGATCCATCAGCTCGATGAAATGGTCGAACAGTGGCGCGGCGTCGTGCGGGCCTGGGCTCGCTTCCGGGTGTCCCTGGAAGGAGAAGGCCGGCTTGTCGGTACGATGGATCCCCTGCAGGGAACCATCAAACAGGCTCTTGTGCGTCGCACGCAAGCTGGACGGCAAGGTCTCTTCATCGACAGCAAAACCGTGGTTTTGCGCGGTGATCATCACCACATTACGATCCAGATCCTTCACCGGATGGTTACCGCCGTGGTGACCAAACTTCATCTTGACAGTCTGTGCACCGGAGGCCAGTGCCAACAACTGGTGCCCCAGACAAATGCCAAACACAGGGATCTCGGTCTTGAGGATCTCGGTGATCGCCTCGATGGCGTAGTCACATGGCTGAGGATCTCCCGGGCCATTCGACAAGAACATACCATCTGGCTTCATCGCCAGCACTTCAGATGCCGGGGTCTGCGCAGGAACGACGGTGACATCGACACCGCGATCCACCAGCATGCGCAGGATGTTCTGTTTCACGCCATAGTCGTAAGCGACCACTTTGTATTTCAACTCGGAAGCAGGCGTATCCGACGGCAAACCGCCCACCAATTGCCAAGAGCCGTTGCGCCAGTTGTAGGGCTTCGCAACCGTGACTTCCTTGGCCAGATCCATCCCTTTCAAGCCAGGAAACGCTTGTGCCGCTTCCAGCGCTTTCTCAACATTGTCTTCACCGGCAATGATGGCGCCATTTTGAGCGCCCTTCTCGCGCAGAATTCGAGTAAGCTTACGCGTATCAATATCGGCGATGCCGACAATGCCATGGCGCGTAAGGTAATCAGACAGGGATTCTTCATTGCGGAAGCTGGAGGCCAGTGCGGGGAGATCGCGGATAACTAGGCCTTGGGCATGGATCGCGTCGGATTCGACGTCTTCGGAGTTGGCACCGGTGTTGCCAATATGGGGGTAGGTAAGGGTGACGATCTGTCTAGAATAGGATGGATCAGTCAGGATCTCTTGATAGCCGGTCATAGAAGTGTTAAAAACGACTTCTCCGGATGACAAACCGTTCGCACCTATGGATTTACCACGGAAAACAGTCCCATCCTGGAGCACTAACAGGGCAGTTTTGTTCAACTTGACCTCCCACCAGATATAATTATAAGTTTTTGATTCTTTGCCACTTAAACATCATTCGAATGTGGACACATTCGTATTTTTGGCAAATTCCGCGCATTGTACCCGCAAAAGCTTCATTTGCCTACATTTCTTTAGCAAAAATTACGCAGTAAAAAGGCCCGCATATGCGAGCCTATCCCATCAGACTGGCTTAAAGCCCAAGACCTGCTGCATATCGTACAAGCCTGGCTCACGCTGCATCAACCACGACGATGCGCGCATTGCGCCATTGGCAAAGGTCATACGACTGGACGCCTTATGGGTGATCTCCAGACGCTCACCGATGTCAGCAAACAGCGCGGTGTGCTCACCGACAATGTCACCGGCACGGATGGTGGAAAAGGCGATGGTATCGCGATCACGTTCACCGGTGATCCCTTCACGACCGTAGATGGCGCATTCGTTCAGATCCTGCCCCAACTTGTCCGCGATCACCTCTCCCATCTTCAACGCTGTACCCGACGGTGCATCTTTCTTGAAGCGATGATGTCCTTCAATGATCTCGATATCGGTATAGCTTCCCATCACCTCCGCCGCCGTTTCCAACAGCTTGAACAGCAAGTTAACCCCTACCGCCATGTTCGGAGCTAGGATCACCGGAATGGCCTGAGCCGCCTGTGCGATCTCGGCCTTCTCCTCATCGGTGAACCCTGTGGTACCAATCACCATTGGCTTGTTGTTCTCCACACAATATTGCAAGAACCCCAAGCTGGACTTCGGCGAGGTAAAGTCGACCAATACGTCAAAATCATCGTTCACCAACGCAAGATCGCCTGTCAGCTTCACCGCAGCGTGGCCTCGAGCCACCAACTCGCCGGCATCACAACCGATCAAGGTCGAGCCAGGACGCTCTAAGGCTGCTCCGAGCTCCACTCCAGGGTGGGCTAATGCCGCCTCAATCAAAGTACGGCCCATACGGCCACTGGCACCAGTAACAGCTACGCGGATCGCTTCCACAATTATTCCCTCTCCAATTCGCATTGCGGCAACTATAAAGATTTTACTCGCAACCTTCTAATGATTTGATCATCCGAATGCCCACTCGATACGACTGCCCAATCAAAGAGCAGTATCGAAGACAGACCGGCTCGGGCTCATCGTTGCGCAACCAGCGACTCGATCCGCCCCAACCGCCCATAAAAAAAGGGAAGCCACTGGCTTCCCTTTTTTTCACAACCGGTTCCTGATCACAGGATCTCCAGCAGCTCCACTTCGAATACCAGAGCGGCAAACGGTGGGATCGCACCACCAGCACCCTGCTCGCCGTAGGCCAGGTTGTGCGGGATGTACAGCTTCACCTTGGTGCCTACTGGCATGGTTTGCAGTGCTTCAGTCCAACCGGCGATCACGCCGCCCACTGGGAAGTCCGCTGGCTGGCCACGCTCAACAGAGCTGTCGAACACACGACCGTCGGTGAAGGTACCGTGGTAGTGACAACGTACAGTGGACTCAGCCGTTGGCTTTTCGCCTTCGCCCTGAGTCAACACTTCGATCTGCAGACCAGACTCGGTTACCGTCACGTCGTCACGCTTGGCGTTTTCTGCCAGGAACGCATCACCTTCCGCCGCCGCTTCTTTCGCCTTGGCAGCCGCCGCTTCTTGCATACGCTGAGAGATCACAGCGAATGCTTCTTGCAGCTCTTCTTGTGCAACAGCGCTGTCCACGCCGTTCATGGCATCGGCCAGACCCGCTTGTACGGCGGCAATGTCTACGCCTTCAAAGCTCTGGCTAGACAGCTGCTCGCCCATTTGACGACCAACACCGTAGCTTACTTTCTGTTCAATAGAATCAAAAGTCATCAGACTGTCCCAAAATAAGGAGGTTACAAAGGCGCAGATTGTATCACCCTTTTTAGCCCGGAACCCGACAATTAGGCCGCTGGCCGCTGGCTTTTGCCTGATTGTAAAGCTGCCCCGCAGCACCCTGACGGCTTTGCAGATCGGCGATCCGACTCTGGCTGGAGGGGTGAGTCGACAACAGCTCAGGCGGCGCGCTACCAGAGGCCTTCGCCATGTTCTGCCACAGAGTTACCGCCGCGGCAGGATCAAACCCCGCCCTTGCCATCAACTCCAAGCCGATCACATCAGATTCGCTTTCCTGCTCACGCCCAAACGGCAGCAAGATCCCCACTTGAGCGCCCAAGCCTAATCCCGCCATGATCATATCGGAATTGGCCGTTCCGCTGGCCCCCAAGGCGATCTGCGCGATCTGCAGCCCAGCGTTGGTCATCTGCCCACGGGAGACCTGTTCGTTGCCGTGATCCGCCAAGACATGGCCGATCTCATGGCCCATCACAGCCGCCAACTGGTCCGGCGTCTGCGCCACCTCGAGCAAGCCGGTGTACACCCCGATATGACCGCCGGGCAACGCAAAGGCGTTGACCTGCTCCGACTCAAACACCACCACTTCCCAGGCTTCCACCTGCTGAGGATCGATCGCGGCAAGGTGTTGCGGCTGAGTCAGGGCATCGGCGATGCAGCGCACATAGGTGTTGATCTGGCGATTGGTCGACACCGTCTCCTGCTGCTTGATCTGCGCAAACGACTGCGCCCCCATTTGCCGCATATCGTCCGGCGAATACATCAACATCTGGCCCCGCCCGGTCGGCGAGTGCGCGGTACAAGCGGTCAGCCCAAATACAGCTAGGGCCATGATGAATGGACGCAACATACTGGCTCCCATATAAAAACGGATCTCCTTATCTCAAGGATAGGATATCCGCAGTCATTTGGCTGAGTGGACAAGGTACCTAGTTAACCCCCACCGACGCTCGACGCCGACGCTTGGGCAGCTGTCCCTACAGCCTGGCGATCTCGCCTGCTGGCATCACTCAGAGGAGCCTGCCGCATAATAGGGTGATCGTCATGGCGTACTAAATAACTGATCCTAATTGTGCTCCACTATCTGCAATCCATGACCACCACCCGGGAATGGTGAGGCGTTGTTCATGAAGTACTTCACCCGCCGGATCAGTTGCCACATGTGCTTGCATCGAT
>NZ_BAABJZ010000008.1:0-93947 GCF_039543565.1 Ferrimonas pelagia
CATCGGTGCAAGCACATGTGGCAACTAATCAGGCGGGTGAAGTACTTCATGAACAACGCCTCACCATTCCCGGGTGGTGGTCATGGATTGCAGAAACTGGAGCACAATTAGGATCAGTTATTTAGGGCAAGAGTCTTCAGTTCTTAACCTGTACCGGAGAAGGTGGTCAATGAAGCCTCCGCAAAGGCACAATTAGTGAACGCAGACGCACCTGACACTATGGCCACTCTCAGCAAAAGTGTGATCAATCTTCATTCATGATATCGCCCTGCGGGACAGCCTTGCTCAAAAGGCTTACCTATGGTTAGTTGGCCGTCTGACGAACAGGCATGTGGAGTCCATTAACTATGTTCATCGCCTTTACGCCAACCAATGCTTCGCCGCCCTGAGCATCAGAATCACGCTGGCTTAGCTTCAGACTGATTTGTTGCTTGTAACGACCGTATAAGCCGACTCCGATTGAGAAAGTGAGCACTGGTGGTTGCCGCTCCCCCTATTCAGACTTTGAGTGTACCGATCCTCAGGGCGTCTGCCACTCCGTGACGGGGCTCTCCTTCTTCCCAGTATCCAAAGTGGAACGCGGTCGGATACTGGGCTCTGCGCCCTTTTGCTTCTGCATTCGATGGGAGTCTTTGATGTCATAAGCCCACCTGCTGTATCCCCCGACAAGGCAGGTTAACCAATGTCCGGATAGCTTCATTGTCGGGACGTTTCCGAGGCTCATTACGGCAGCCACAACTTCATGAGCTTTGGCATCAATCGCGACGAAATCAATGCGCAGACTGAAGATGCTCTGAATTTGAGCTACGACGCCCGCCATTGGGATCTATATTCATTCTCGCCACCAAGTCGTATGGACTGCTCCAACACGAAGTTACTCCTATGTCAGACAAATTTGCACACTTTATAGCAAGAAGCTACTTTTCATTCGTAGGTAATCGCCGTTTGGAGCAAAACGGCCTGTACCAATGTCTAACTCATCTTCAAAATTCAAAGGAAGATTACTATGAATGCAATCATCGTGTTTATTATGACTTTAGGTCTTACTTTTGCAACTTCTGCAGGTCAACTTTATATGCCATTGGACGTGGAACTACTAAGTATTAATGGTGAGGATACTCCAAGCTATTTAAAACAAGCTCCACTGAATGACGGTATTAATTTACTAAAGGTTCGCTACATTAATTATTATACCGATGATACAAATCAACATGATGACGTTGCTCCGACATCGGACGTCTATTGGCTCAAATTTAACACCAGTTCAGATATTAACCTAACAGTTCCGAAACTGTACGACTTAGACGAAGCGAAAGCCTTTGCGCACAAGCCTACATTTACCCTAAGTAACGAAGATCGTCAGATACATACCGATCAGCTAAGTAATGACGCCATGATATACAAACTGCTCAAGTAATATATCGATTCTATTATTAATGAAAGCCCATTAACATCGGTCTTTCATCACATCCCGCGTAGTAACCGTTCACCAGAGTGGAGTTAACGCACGATGAAGAAACCAAACCAAAGACATCAGGGTACGGCTAATGAGCCATCACAGCGGAGATGATTTCGCTAAGGATCTTCATCGATGAGAAGCCTCGCTTCTTGCAGGTTTCCATCACTGACAGCAATCGTCACCGATATTTCTCACCGTGATCGGATAAAAAGTGCCTGTCACATCAATTGAGTACTAGCTCTCCGAAGCGCTGCGGCTGCAACAGTCGATAGTGCTTCAAGTCCGGCTGTTCTATGGCCCCCGTCGCCATATCATCAAAAAGACGGAAGTTAAGGCGCTCTAACAGGCGTTCGGAGGCGCGATTGCCCCTCACCGTCTTCGCTTCGATCTGCATCAGCGGGCCACAGGATAGGCCCCCGCCAAAGGCAAACTCGACAATCCGTGACACCGCCTCGCTGGCATAGCCCTGGCCCCAAAACTCGGGCATTAAGTCGTAGCCCAACACTGCAGTTCGGCTCTGCGTATCCCAGCAGTTAAAGCCACAACTGCCCATGAACTCACCGGTATCTCTGTCTCGCATGGCCCAGCGAATACCAGTACCTGCTGAGAAACGCTGCTGCAGCCCCGCCAGCAAGCGCGCCGCCTGCTCGGGTTCCTGCATGGTGGGGATATCATAAAAGCGCGTCACTCGAGGATCGGAGAACAACACAAACAGGTCGTTGACGTCCTCGTCACGCCATGCCGTCAGCACAAGGCGCTCCGTATATAACCGAGGAAATTCCATCATCCTGCACCCAACCCGACTGCTGCCTGAATCGACACTCTACCTTGCTATGGCCGTGCGGGGAAGGGTCGAACGAGCGCGAAGATCGGCCCCAGTCTGCTGACAAATTCCCCCTATATCGGCAACCCAATGACAGCTTGACGCTCAATGGGCGTGAAGGGGATCTATCAGCGCTCATGATGACGCTCGCCATCGTCGAAGCGAAGCCGTGCGGAGCAACGCGCCCTAAGAGCTGACGGCGCTTTGCCGCGTCACTTGAATTCGCTACACTCACCAGCCCACTTGAGGAGAAGCCTGCGTGTCCCAAGCCGTATTACATCACAAGATCTTCCGCCATCCCGAGCCCCGCGACTGGGTTGTCTTAGTGCACGACGCCGGGGGCAGCTCCAACATCTGGTTTAAACAGCTGCGAGCTTATAAGGCCAAGTACAATCTGCTGTTGTTGGATCTGCGCGGTCATGGCAACAGCCAGAATATGGTGCAGAGCTTGATCCAGGGCCAATACAGCTTCAAATCCGTCACTCAGGATGTGGTGGCGCTGCTGGATCACCTCAAGATCCAATCCGCCCACTTTGTCGGGATCTCACTGGGTACCATCATCATTCGCCATCTGGCCGAGCTGGAGCCAGGCCGGGTCAAAAGCATGATTTTGGGCGGTGCGGTAACCCGACTGAATCGGCTGTCACAGACCTTGGTTCGAGCTGGCCACCTGCTCAAAGACGTGGTGCCCTACATGTGGCTGTATCGACTGTTTGCCCGTGTCATCATGCCGCGCAAAGAGCAGTCGCCGTCGCGCAACCTGTTTATCCGTGAGGCGAAAAGGCGTGTCAGCAAGAGTTTAAGCGCTGGTTTAAGCTGGCCGCGGACGTCAATCCACTGATGCATTACTTCAATGAAAAAGAGTTGAAGATCCCCACCCTCTACATCATGGGGGAGAACGATCACATGTTTTTAAAGCCGGTGAAAGCCATCGCCGCCAAGCATCGGCACGCTAAATTGCAGGTCATCGACGACTGCGGTCACGTCTGTAACGTGGAAAAATCCGAGCAGTTTAATCGGCACTCGCTCGACTTCCTCGAGCGTCAATCCGCGCCTAAAACCACTAAAATACCGTGATCTACCCCTCTCAAATCAAGATGGGTTCAATTTTTCATTGCACTATTTTGACGGTCCGCTAGGATCCGCGCCCATATTTATTGAGCTGTATATCTCTGGTAATTTGGTCCAGACGTTTCTACCACAAGACCTAATCTTGTGACTACAGTCCAAAACCGCGCCCTTGCTGTATCTGCAGGAAGGCGCTGCCTGACGATATCGTTCAGTAAATAACCCATTTACTTATTGATCCGATCTCAAAGGCGCCGTTGTGAATCTTGCAGCCATTCTGAAACGTCCAGGTCATGCCAATGTTCTGGAAAATACGTTCAAAATCACCGAACGAAACTCCACCATCGGCACCGAGCTCTACGCCGGCTTTATCACCTTCCTGGCCATGAGTTACATTCTGGCAGTGAACCCCGCCATCCTGGGTGACATTCCGGGCATGGATCGCGGCGCCGTGTTTACCGCCACCGCCATCGCCGCTGGCATTGCCACTCTGATCATGGGCCTGTTTGGCAACTACCCGGTGATGCTGGCTCCCGGCATGAGCATGAACGGCTTCTTCAAAGGCGTGTTGTTCAGCGGCTCGGTCGCCCTACTGTGGCACGAAGCGCTGTTTGGCATTTTCCTGTCCGGCATCATCTACCTCATCTTCTCGATGACCAAGATCCGCAAGACGATGATCGAATCGATCCCGGAAGATCTGAAACTGGCCATTACCGTCTCGCTGGGCCTGTTCATCGCCTTCCTCGGCCTGAAGAACGCCGGGATCATCGTCTCCAACCCGATCATCCTAGTGAGCATGGGTCAGGTCACCGATCCTCAGGTGATGATCGCCTACATCAGTATCTTCATCGCGCTGGGCTGCATGGTCCGTGACATCAAGCTGGCGACCTTTATCTCCTTTATGGCATCCATCCTGCTGACCATCGCCGCGGACATGTTCTTGGGTACCCAGTACGCGCCATTGCCGGATCAGATCATGGCGATGCCACCGAGCATGGGCGACAGTTTCGGCGCCATCTTCAACTTCTCATTCTTTACCCCAGAGAAGCTGTTTGACCTGCTGTTTATCATCATCATCTTCTTTATTGTCGACTTCTTCGACGGCCTCAGCACCATTGTCGGCGTCGGCCGTGACGCCGGGATCATCAACAAAGACGGTAAGGTCCCCAACGCCCGCGGAGCCCTGGTGGCCGACGCTGGCGGCACCGTGATCGGCACCGTACTGGGCACCACCTCCATTACCGCCTTCTCCGAGTCCGGGATCGCCTCGTCTCAGGGCGCCAAGACCGGCCTGGCTGCCGTGATAGCCGCCGCGCTGTTCTTCGCATCCTTGTTCTTCTTCCCTGTCTTTTCCATGTTCTCCACCGCCATCGTCGCACCAGCGATGATCGTCGTCGGGATCTACATGGTGGGACGCCTGGGTGACATTAAATGGGAGAAGAAAGAGTCCCGCATCGCGGCCTTCTTCACCATCATGTTTACCATCCTCAGCTTCTCCCCGGCCAACGGCATGGCCATGGGCTTTATCAGCTACGCCTTCGCTATGGTCGTCGCGGGTAAAGGCCGCGAGGTTCACCCAATCATTTACGGCCTGTCTGCCATCTTCATTACCTATCTGGTGATGATGTAAAGGACGAAAGATAAAAACATAAAAATATCTCTACCCTACCAAGCCAAAGCCCAACTCATTGAGTTGGGCTTTTTTTGTGGGCTCTCTAGCTTCCCCACATTAAGCGCAATTACCAGCGATTCAACACAAAACGTCTAGCGTAAAAGCCACTTAAAATCAAAATATTTAACGTGAATTTACACCCTTAAAATCAACACCTTAGATTGGCATTGAACAGACAAAGCCACCAGTGAGTACAAAAATGCTTCCAATTTGGCTAATATAGCCGTCCATTTTTAGAAAAAGGGCTCCGCATGACGGATCTTAGTGGCAGTAGTCATTCACACCAAATCCTAGGTGATTAACGACAAGAACAAAAATCGAAACCCCGCAGTATTCGACAAAAAATTCGTTAATTATTTCCTTAGGTCTCCCATGAGTTTACCCAGCAGTATCAACAAACACGTCTTCTTCCCTTCGCTTCTTATCATCGCTGTGCTGACCTTCGCCACGTTCTTGTGGCCGCAATCGGCAGAGCAGTTCTTCAGCGCCATGCAAAGCTGGTTTGTCGCCCAGACCAGTTGGATCTACATCCTCTGCGTTGGCCTGTTTTTAATCTTCCTCGTTCTCCTGATGTGCAGCCGCCTGGGTGATATTCGCCTTGGGCCCGATCACGCCGAAGCGGAATACAGCTTCGGCTCCTGGATCGCCATGCTTGGCTCTGCAGGCTTGGGCATTGGCCTGATGTTCTATGGCGTGGCCGAGCCCGCCATGCATTTCCTGTCACCGCCTGAAGGCGAAGCCGGCACCGTCGAAGCCGCCAAGCAGGCGATGAAGATCACCTTCTTCCACTGGGGTCTGCATGGCTGGGCCTGCTTCGCCATTGTGGCGTTGACCATGGCCTACTTTACCTATCGTCATAAGCTGCCATTGCTGCCCCGTTCAGCTCTGTTTCCATTGATCGGCGACAAGATCTACGGCCCCATCGGCCACGCCGTCGACATCTTCGCGGTCATTGGCACCCTGTTCGGGATCTGTACCTCACTGGGCCTTGGCGTTATGCAGGTCAATGCAGGGCTAAATTACCTGTTTGACCTGCCTCAGAATACAACCATGCAGATGGCCCTGATCGCGCTGATCACCCTGTTTGCCTCCATCTCGGTATTCCTCGGACTGGACGGCGGCATCAAGCGCCTGTCCAAGCTCAACATCATCTTGGCCATCGGCTTGCTTCTGGTGGTGATCCTGCTGGGTCCAACCGCCATGATCATGCAGTCCTTCGTGCAGAATACCGGCAACTACTTCAGCGAGATCGTCAACCTGACGTTTAACCTGTACGCCTACGAGCCCAATGAAGGTTGGCTTGGTGGCTGGACCCTGTTTTACTGGGGTTGGTGGGTCTCCTGGGCACCGTTTGTCGGCATGTTTATCGCCCGGATCTCCCGCGGTCGAACCATTCGGGAATTCCTGATCGGCATTCTGTTTGTGCCAGCGGCGTTCGTCTTCCTCTGGTTCACCGCCTTTGGCAACACCGCCATCGACGCCATCCTGAATTTGGGCGATAGCCATCTTCAAGAGATCGTAAATACCAACAGCACACTGGCTCTGTTTACCTTTTTTGAAAGCATGCCCTACTCCAGCTTACTTTCAATGATCAGCATGGTGCTGTTGATCACCTTCTTCGTCACCTCCTCCGACTCCGGCTCTTTGGTGATCGATACCCTCACCTCCGGCGGCGCGGATGAGTCACCGGCTTGGCAGCGGATCTTCTGGGCCGTTACCGAAGGGATCGTGGCCGCCATCCTGTTATCCGTTGGCGGACTGACCGCACTGCAGATGATGACCGTAGCTAGTGCCTTCCCCATCATGCTGTTGATGTTGGTGTTCTGCTATTCGCTGTTTAAAGCGCTACGCAACGACTACCTATTGCTCACCAGCGTGCAAAACCACAGCACCTCAGTCCAGTACACTCAGGCTAGCGTCAGTTGGAAAGACCGCATCGCCTCGCTGGTCAACAACCCAAAGAAGCATGAGGCCTCCAACTTTATCGAGACCGTCGCCATGCCGGCTCTGAAAGAACTGGCCGAGGAGATGCGTTTTCAGGGGCTGACCAGCCGCATTCAGATGCTGGACGAAGAGCGAGTCCGGCTGGTGGTGGATAACGAAGATGTGGAAGATTTCGCGTATGGGATCCGGCTGCGCAAGTTCTCCATGGCCAGCTACATGAACGAAGAGCACGACGAATACTATCGTGCCGAGGTGTTCTTGCTGCAAGGGGGCCAGCAATACGACGTGCTGGGCTACACCCAAGAGCAGATCATTGCCGATGCCATCACCCAATACGAGAAGCACATGCATTTCCTGCATCTGGCCACCTCGGAACAGGTTGAGCTGAATCCGGCATAGTCTCCCGACTGACGCCAACCAAGCCCCGCTTCGTGAGCGGGGCTTTTTCATTACCGGGCGAAAATATCAGACGGATACGCGTTTACGGGGAAAATTTGCTATCTTTGCGCTCCTATTCGGGCGCCGCCCGCTGGAATGAAGCCGTTACTCCGTCCCGCAAACGGGACGAGCCAGACGTCATTTCATCACTCCCCCACGATATGGACCCACTCATGATCACCTTCACCACTAATTTTGGCGACATCACCATCGAAGTCGACATCGACCGTGCCCCGGTCAGCGCCAAGAACTTTCTCAAGTACTGCGAAGATGGCTTTTACGAAGGCACCATCTTCCACCGCGTGATCCCGGGCTTTATGATCCAGGGCGGCGGGCTCACCCGCAAAATGATGGAAAAACCGACCCGCAAAGCCATCGTCAACGAGGCCAATAAGGGACTGAAAAACGTCATCGGTAGCATCGCCATGGCCCGCACCGATGCGCCTCACTCGGCCACGGCGCAGTTCTTTATCAATGTCGCAGACAACAGCTTTCTCGACCACTTTGCCACCACCAATGCCGGTTGGGGCTACGCCGTGTTTGGTCAGGTGACGGCAGGCATGGACGTGGTCAAGCAGATCGAAAAGGTCAAGACCAGCACCATCGCCGGTCACGAAGATGTCCCTTGCGAGCCGGTTGTTATCCAAAAAGTGACCGTCACTCGCTAACTGTCATCGCGAGAACGCCTCCATGCCGGTGCGCAATGCGATGCCGGAGCCGGGCCGGTATGACCCTGATCAATCGGCCCCGCACCTCACTTTGAGAAATGCTTCTGTAGATACAGTTCGGCCAAGGCCGCTCCCTCTTCGGTGAAGACAACCGACTTCTGCTTACCCTTGGGATCGCCGATCCAGCCTTTTTCATACAACAGATCCGTCAGTGCCCAATCCATCCCTTTCCACGCCCGCGTGCCAAACTTGTCGTCTCTGGCGCTCAACGCCAGAATGGCCAGCGCCACCTCGGCCAATTTGTCTTGATCGATATGCTCAGGAATGGACATAGCCCAGCCTCCGATTGCCATCACTCACTTCAATATATACCGCCGCGCGCCGCTCTGGCGAAGCCAACTTAAACTGCGCTCCTGAGCAGGCCGCGAACAAAAGGCGGCCCCCGTTACCGGGCGCCGCCTAACTGAACCATGGCTCTGTGCGCTTAACCGTTAACCGAAGTCATCCAGCAGGATATTCTCATCCTCCACGCCCTGGCTCTTCAGCATATGGATAACCGCCGCGTTCATCATCGGAGGCCCACACAGGTAGTACTCGCAATCCTCCGGCGCCGGGTGGTCTTTCAAATATTGCTCCAGCAAGACGGTATGAATAAAGCCAGTGTAGCCCTCCCAGTTGTCTTCAGACTGAGGCTCGGACAGGGCCACATGCCACTGGAAATTGTCGTTTTCCGCCGCCAGCCCATCAAAGTCCTGTTGATAGAAGATCTCCCGTTTGGAGCGCGCCCCATACCAAAAGCTCATCTTGCGCTTGGACTTGAGTCGCTTGAGCTGATCAAAGATATGCGAGCGCATCGGCGCCATGCCCGCCCCGCCGCCAATGAACACCATCTCATTGTCGGTTTCTTTGGCATAGAACTCACCGAACGGGCCGGAGATGGTGACGGTGTCACCGGGCTTAAGATTAAAGATGTAGGAGGACATCACGCCTGGAGGCGCGTCCGGTTTGTTCGGTGGCGGCGAGGCGATCCGCACATTGAGCATGATGATCCCCTCCTCCTCTGGGTAGCTGGCCATGGAATACGCACGGATACTCTCCTCATCGACCTTGGAGACGTACTCAAACATGCCGTACCGCTCCCACTCCTCGCGGTACGCATCGGCGATGTCGAAGTCCGCGTATTTCACCGTGTGAGCCGGGGCTTCTATCTGGATATAGCCGCCGGCCCGGAACGGCACGGCTTCGCCTTCGGGGATCTTGAGGATCAACTCTTTGATGTAGGTCGCTTGGTTATCGTTGGAGATCACCTCACATTGCCACTTCTTCACGCCAAAGACCGACTCGTCCAGCTCGATCTCCATGTCGGATTTGACCGCGACTTGGCAGGCCAGGCGACAGCCCTGCTTGGCCTCTTTCTTACTGATGTGATCCCGCTCGGTGGGCAGTATGTCGCCGCCGCCTTCGTGCACTTTGACATGGCACTGGCCGCAGGTCCCGCCGCCACCACAGGCGGACGAGATAAACACGCCTTTGTCCGCCAGCGCGCCCAGCAGTTTACCGCCAGGGCTTGAGACGATCCCCTTACTGGGATCGCGATTGATTGCAATATTGACGTTACCACTGGCCACCAACTGGGATTTGGCGAACAGGATCACCATCACCAACAAGCACACCGTTACGGTAAACATGCTTATGCCGATCATCATTTCCATCGACTGTTCCTTACTTCAATTGGATATGGGCGATCACAGAGACACGTCGGAAAAAGACATAAAACCCAGCGCCATCAAGCCGGTGGTGATAAAGGTGATGCCAATGCCCTGCAGACCCTCGGGGATCTTATGGAATTTCATCTTTTCTCGCAGGCCCGCCAGCAGCACGATCGCCATGGCCCAGCCCACCCCGGAGCCCACGGCAAACACCACGGAGTCCGCCATGTTGTAGTCTCGGTTGGCCATGAAGATCACGGCACCGAAGATGGCGCAGTTCACGGTCAGCAGCGGCAGGAAAATGCCCAGCGCGTTGTACAAAGTGGGCATGTATTTATCCAGCACCATCTCCAGGATCTGCACCATCGCAGCGATCACGCCGATAAAGGTGATCAACTGTAAAAAGCTCAGATCCAGCTCCGGCTGGCCGGCCCATGCCAGTGCGCCCGGCTTGAGGAAATAGCTGTAGATCAATTGATTGACCGGAACCGCCAAGGCCATCACCACGATCACCGCGATCCCTAGCCCCAAGGAGGTCGAGACCTTTTTCGACACCGCCAGGAAGGTACACATCCCCATAAAGAAGGAGAGCGCCATATTGTCGATGAACACAGCTTGCACAAACAGACTGATAAAGTGTTCCATGATGGCTCCTTAACCTTGCCGCTTCTGAATGACGTTGATGGCCCAGATCATAAAGCCGATCAAGAAAAAGGCGCTGGGGGGGAGTTGGAACAACTCGTTGGGCAGGTACCAGCCGCCGTTGGCAACGGTCACTAGGATCTCCTGACCAAACAGCGAGCCATTGCCCAGCAGTTCACGGACAAAGGCCACGCCGCAGAGGATCACGGCATACCCTAGGCTGTTGCCGATCGCATCGACGACGGCGGGCCAAGGCTTGCTTTTCATGGCAAACGCCTCTGCCCGGCCCATGATGATGCAGTTGGTGATGATCAAGCCGACAAACACCGACAGCTGGCGCGAGATCTCGTAGGCCACGTCCTTGAGCACCAGATCCACCACGATCACCAGAGAGGCGATCACGGTCATCTGCGCGATGATGCGGACCGAATTGGGGATCAGGTTGCGAATGCAGGAGATGATCAAGTTGGAGAAGACCATCACAAAGGTCACCGCCAGTGACATCACCACCGCGGTCTGCATGCTGCCGCTGACCGCGAGGGCGGAGCAGACACCCAACATCTGCATCGCCACCGGATTATTGGCGAAGATCGGGGTGCGCAGCACCTCCTTCATCGCCACCGTGTTATTGCTCATGTTACACCTCAGACGCTTTTATGCTGCTTAGGAAGGCCCGAAAGCCCTCTTCGCCAAACCAAAATTGCATGGAACGCTCAACGCCCCGCCCGGTCAGGGTTGCGCCACTGACGCCATCCACCGCGTGCTCGTCACCGTCTTCGGCACCGCCGCGCACCACCTTGACGGCGACCTTGCCGCTGTCATCGAACAGCTTTTTGCCCTGCCATTGCGACAGCCAGCTCTCGTCCTCCAAGAAGTCGGCAATGCCCGGGGTTTCGCCGTGCTCGTAGATCGTCACGTTCTTGATCGTGTTGAGATCGGCATCCAAAGCGACATAGCCATAGATCACCGACCACAGGCCCTTACCGTGGATCGGCATCACCACCCCTTCAAGCTCGCCCTGATCATTGGTGATCTTAAAGGCGCGGGCCATATCGGCACGACGACCGATCCGAGCCGTATCTTTCTTCGGTTTTCTGGAGGTGTCCGGGTTCATCGCCGCCATGCGATCATCAAACGTCATGGCATCCAGATCGGGCTGGATCGCACCGGAATCCAGATCCAGCACCACGGCGGTGACATGGCTGTCAAAGTTCTCACTCAGGTTGTTATCGATCAGCTGACCGTAGCCGGCCGTCTTCAACACCGAGCGCTTGAGCTCCGCCAACTGTTTGGCCTGCGCCCGCTCCTTCAAACCCGCCGAGGTGCCGGTGATCATCACCGAGCAGAACAGGCACAGCACCAGGGTAAACAGCATGGTGCCGACAACAGAATCCTTGTTATAACGCATGACGTTTCAGCCTCCGTTTGATGTTGGACTGGGCCACAAAATAATCGAACAACGGCGCCCACAGATTGGCAAACAGAATGGCCAGCATCATGCCCTCCGGTTGTCCCGGATTGACCACCCGGATCATCACCGCCATGGCACCGATCAGCCCGCCATAGGCCCATTTCCCCTTGTCGGTATAGGAAGCCGTTACCGGATCGGTGGCCATAAACATCATGCCGAGGGCAAAGCCGCCGGTTACCAAATGCCAGGTCCATGGCATCTGGAACAATGGGTTATTGGCCGAGCCGATGGCATTAAACAGCGTCGCGGTCGCTACCGTGCCGAGCAATACCCCCGCGACGATGCGCCAGGAGGCCAGCCGGGTCAGCAGCAAGATCCCACCGCCGATCAAAATAGCGAGCGTGCTGGTTTCGCCGATAGCACCAGGGATAAAGCCGAGGAAGGCATCCCACCAGGCAGCATCAGAAAAAACCTGATACCAAAGGGTATTGTCAAAGGCATCCTTGTCGCTGAGCAGCGCCGTCAATGCGGTCGCGCCACTGTGACCGTCAACTGCGGTCCAAACTCCGACGCCGGCGGTTTGCTCTGGGTAGGCGAAATACAAAAACGCCAAGCCCGCCAGTGCGGGATTGAGGAAGTTGCAACCAAGGCCGCCAAAGATCTCTTTGCCGACCACCACGCCAAAGCTGATCCCCATCGCCACCAGCCACAGGGGCATGGTGGCAGGCAACACCAAGGTAAACAGGGTCGCGGTGACGAAAAAGCCTTCGTGCAACGCCTCGCCACGCGATTTGGCAAACACCAGCTCCCACGCCAGATTGACCAGCAGTGCCGTCAGATAGATGGGCAGGAAAAAGCTGGCGCCGTAGAAGAACAAACCAATAACGCCGGTATCGGGAGTCAGGCCACCGGTCAGTTGATTAAACACCCCCAATTGCCACAGCGCGGGACTGGCAGCCCCTTCCGTCAATGTTGCCTGGGCCTGCCAGCCCAGATTGAACATGCCAAACAGCGCGGCTGGCATTAAGCACAACCATACCAACGACATGGTTCGTTTAATATCAATGGCATCCCGCACGTGCAGTTTGCCTTGTGTGCGCTGCCCTTGAGCAAACCACAGTGTGCGCAATGGCTGGGCTATCGTTGAGATCACGCTCATTACCCCTCCCTCTCGATCCGATCCAAACAGGTTCTCAACGCTTTGCCGTAATCGTATTTGCCGGGGCAAATGAAACTGCACAACGCCAGATCTTCTTCATCCAACTCCAACGCGCCCAACTGCTGCGCCTCATCGGTGTCTTCCACCAACAGATCCCGCAGCAACAATGTCGGCAAGATATCCAACGGCATGACCGATTCAAATCGGGCAAATGCAGTCATCGCTCGCTCACCACCGCCGCTGTTGGTGGTCAGTTCGAGCGACTCACGTCGACCGAAACAGGCACTGAAGGCCCGTGTGACGGAGAAGGCGCCGCTGCCCACATTCAGCCACCCCAGCGCCGAGGTATTTTCGCCTTCGGCTAGGGCAGAGACTTGGTTGTGGAAGCGGCCGAGATAGGCGTGAGGGCCGTTGGCGTTATGGCCCGAGAGGATGGAGCCGGAGATCACCCGCGCAGCGGGATCACGCAGTTGGTTGTTCACCAAACCGGCAATGTCCGCGCCCAGTTGAGTGCGCACCAAACGGGGCCGCTTCACCTGCGGGCCCGCCAGGGCGATCACCCGCTCGGTATAGAGCTCACCGGTCTGAAACAGTTTGCCGAAGGCGATGACGTCCTGATAACCGATATGCCAGATCTGACGCTCTAGGCTCACCGGCATCAATTGATGAACGTGGGTGCCCACTAGGCCCGCCGGATGCACGCCGGCGAAGATCCGCGCCTCCACGCCGTTGACCATCGGCTCAAGCAACCGGCCTTTCACCTGACCTTTATTATCGTGGCAAAGGAAGACCTTGCCTTGCGTGAGCAGGGTTAAGACCGTCAAACCGGCACGAAAGGCCGCTTCCTGCTCGGCAATCACCAACCTAGGATTGGCTGCCAATGGATTGGTATCTATGGCCGTCACGAAGATCGCGGCGGGTTGTGAGCCCGGGGCTGGCACCCGCGAGAAGGGCCGGGTGCGCAAGGCTGTCCACAGACCACTCTGCAGCAGATTTTGCTCGATCTGCTCCCGCGACAGACTCTCGACATCATCGCACTGAACAAACTGGCACTGCGCGTCACCGTCAACATCGATCACCACAGATTGCAGCACCCGCCGCTCACCACGGTGGATCGCGCTGATCACGCCTGCAGCCGGCGCCGTAAACAAAACTCCCGGGATCTTCTTATCCTTGAACAGCGGCTGGCCCTTACGCACCCGCTCCCCTTCCTGAACCAACATGCTGGGCTTTAGCCCGACGTATTCCTCCCCAAGCAGCGCCACCTGCGTCGCCGGAAAAACTCCGTCGATCACCGGTTCCGGCTGACCTGCAATAGGAATATCCAAACCTTTTGTAATTTTTTTCATGGCTATTGTGTGACTCAAATTCAATCCATCGCGGCGATCCATGCGCCAATGAGGTTACTCACTGGGCTTTCCGTCTTGGCGCTATTGCGCCAAGACACTGTCACTATAACGATGCCTTATGGTGAAATTAGATGATCTACGTCACGTGCAATACCTTGTAAAAAATACAAAAACAAGACAGGGCGCAAGATTTTCTTGCGTCGACAAGTAATTTATTTTCGCCGTCAACAACCCAAACCCTCCTCAGGCTCTCATTTCTTTTGCACACTTTGACATCGGCATCTGTAACGAGGAATGAAACTCGCCATTAAACTCGCCCACGCATAAGATTTATTAATCAAATAAACGCCCCGCTCCACCGGCAGAGCGGCGGCGAACTCTGCGTCATGTGATAAAGCGGCCCCCTGGCGAAACCCATGGCGATAAGGCGGAGGCGCTCAGGATCGAGGAAGATCCTCGGCGGCGGGCACAACAGGGAAGTCTTTGAGACTGAGACCAAGCACACGCACTGTGCGGGCTGACGATCCCCAAGGGAAATGCAAAAGGGCGTGCCATTGGCACGCCCTTTGTTCAATGAGGTAACTCTAAGTGCATTACTCGTCGATGCCGGTAATGTTGCCATCCTCATCGATGTCGATGTTCAGGTAACCAGGGCGATCAGACAAACCCGGCATGGTCATCACGTTGCCGGTCAAGGCATACACAAACCCCGCGCCTGCGCACAGACGTAAACCGCGCACAGGGACCGTGAATCCACTCGGTGCCCCTTTCAGCGCCGGATCGTGACTGATGGAGGCCGGGCTTTTCGCCATGCACACCGGCAGAGCGCCGTAACCTAAGGCTTCCAGCTTCTCGATGTCCGCCTGCGCCTGCGCAGACAGCTCAATGCCTTCACCGCCGTAACCCGCCTGGGCAATGGTGGTCAGCTTCGCTTCGATGGGCTGCTCAGCGTCGTACAGGAACTCAAACTGGGCTGGCTGCTCCAGTGCATTGAGCACCAACTCAGCCAATTCCGTCGCGCCGTCGCCGCCTTTGCCAAAGGCTTCGGACACGGCGACAGAGGCGCCCAGCACTTCCACTTTGGCCTTCAGCCACGCCAGCTCTTCGTCGGTGTCCTGTGGGAATCGATTCAATGCCACGACCACGGGTACGCCGTAGCGGTTGACGTTCTCGATGTGCCATTTCAGGTTGGCAAAGCCAGCCGCCAAGGCTTCGGTGTCCGGTGCAAAGATGCTGTCCGGCAGTTTCTGACCTGGACGCAGATCATACTTGCCCGAGTTGGCTTTCAGGCCTCGCAGGGTCGCCACCACCACCGCCGCATCCGGGGTTTTCCCCGCAGCGCGCGCCTTAATGTTACACGCCTTTTCAAAGCCCATATCGGAGCCAAAACCGCCTTCAGTGACGACAACATCGGCCAGACGCAGCGCCATGCGATCGGCGATGATGGAGGAGTTGCCGTGGGCGATGTTGGCAAACGGGCCCGCATGCACCAAAGTCGGCACGCCTTCCAGCGACTGCATCAAGGTCGGCTGCGCGGCATCGCGCAAGATGGCCGCCATCGCACCGGCCACACCAATGTCCTCCGCGGTCACCGGTTTGCCGTCGACGCTGTAAGCCAGCACCACACGACCGATCCGAGCGCGCAGATCCTTCAGATCTTTGGACAAGGCCAAGATCGCCATCAGCTCGGACGCCGCGGTGATATCAAAGCCGCTTTCGCGCTCAACGCCATTGGCGGTAGAGCCTTCTCGGTTGATGCCGATGGTGACGCGGCGCAGGGTGCGATCGTTCATATCGACCACGCGGCCCCAGACGATCTGGGCCGGATCGATCTGCAGATATGGCAAGCCGGTTTTGGCCGCAAAGCCTTCGCCCTGTTTCTGCTCGTGATACATGCGGGCATCGATCGCTGCCGCCGCCAGATTGTGAGCCGCCGTTACCGCGTGGATATCCCCGGTCAGGTGCAGGTTAAGCTCCTCCATCGGCGCCACTTGGCTATAACCGCCACCGGCCGCGCCACCTTTGACGCCAAACACCGGCCCCATGGAGGGCTGGCGAATACAGGCCATCACCTTCTGGCCCACCTTCTTCATTCCTTGCGACAGGCCGATGGTGGTCACGGTCTTACCTTCCCCTAACGGGGTCGGCGTAATGGCAGTAACCAGTACCAGTTTGCCGCGCTTGGCGTTATCCAGGCGCTTTAGCAAAGAAAACTTAACCTTAGCTTTGTTTTCGCCGTGCGGGATCAGCTCTTGCGCTTGGATCCCAGCGAGCTTGGCAATGTCAGAAATAGGCTGTAATTGAGTTTCTTGAGAGATAGTCAGATCGGATTTCATTATTATCGGGTTCCGTAAGGTACAAAGTGACTAAAATCGGCGCGGATTGTACCGCAATCTTGGCCGGAACCCTCGAAGAAATGTTCTAAAAACACACGGACGCCACACAAGTGCAACGCAGCTCTCGCAATTTACAATTGCACCGCGCAGTCCCGCTGTCTACGGTTGGCAACATCAAAATAGCTGTGCGAGATCTCCTATGTCTCTCGATCAACCTATCCAATTAACCCGCGCCACCGATCTGGCCGCGATGATCGCAGACACCTGTCAGCGCTACGCCGACAAACCGGCCTTCAGCACGCTGGGCTAGAGTCTGACCTTTGCCGAAGTCGAGCACCATAGCCGCGCCTTTGCTGCCTACCTGCAGCGTCATACCGTGCTGCAGCCGGGCGATCGCATCGCGATCTGCTTGCCGAATCTAATGCAGCTGCCGATCGCCGCCTTTGCCGCACTGCACGCCGGGTTGGTGCTGGTCAACACCAGTCCGCTTTATACCGCCACCGAAATGGCTCACCAATGGCGCGACAGCGGCGCCAAGGCGCTGGTGATCTACGCCGATCTAGCACCGATCGCCGCTCAAGCACTGCCGCAAACCGATATTGCACACGTGTTCACCACCAGCGCCATGGACTTCCATCAGTTGCAACCGGCCCATGACACCATCGCTGGGGCGCTGAGCCTGCCCGCCTGCTGGCAACAAGCCGAGCAAGAAGCACTGCAACTGCAACCGGTCAGCCTGACACCGGATCACCTCGCAGCGCTGCAATACACCGGCGGCACCACGGGGATCGCCAAGGGCGCCATGTTGAGCCACGCCAACCTGCTGGCCAATGCCCGTCAGGTGCTGGTGCGTCTCGGTGACAACTGCCGCGAGGGCCGCGACCTCTTCATCGTGCCGCTGCCGCTCTACCATATCTACGCCTTTACGGTGACCCGGATCACCTTCTTTGCCCGTGGCAGCCACAATGTACTGATCCCCAACCCGCGCGATCTGCCGGGCGTTATCGAGCAGATCAAACCGTTCCGCTTTACCGGCATGGCTGGCCTGAACACCCTGTTTGTTGGCCTGTGTCGACTCGAAGCCTTCCGCCAGCTGGATCTCTCCCAACTGCGCCTGACCATCTCCGGCGGCACCGCACTGACCTCCGCCGCTGCCGATATCTGGCAGCGCACCACAGGCTGTACCATCTCGGAAGGCTACGGATTATCCGAGACCTCGCCGGTGGTGTGCCTCAATCCGATCCGTCAGGAGCAGTTAGGCACCATCGGTCTGCCGCTGATCGAAACCGAGCTGAAGCTGATCGACGACAACGGCAATACCGCGCGGCACGAAGGTGAACTCTGTGTCCGCGGGCCGCAGGTGATGCAGGGCTACTGGCACAACCCGGAAGAGACGGCGCAGGTGCTCGACCAAGACGGCTGGCTGCGGACCGGCGATATCGCCACAGCGGCGAAAAGGTGGTGGCCTATCTGGTGACCGAGCAGGAGATGGATATACCGATGATGAAGCAGTTTTGCCGCGACCGCTTGGCCGGCTTCAGCTGCCGCGCAAGTTCGTCCGCATGGAGCAATTGCCAAAGTCGGCCGTCGGTAAGATCCTGCGCCGCGCGCTGCGCTGATCCCCCAAAAATGCAAAGGGGCCCGCCTTGTGCGGGCCCCTCTTATTTATCAGCACAACCCAAACCGTTCTGTGCGCCGTGGCGGCAGCAACGCTGACTCAGGCTTGCAAACAACAAAGGCCGCCCGAAGGCGGCCTTTGACGTTACAACGAGATCCGGCTTACAAACCGCCTCCCAATGCATCATCGTTGAGATTGACGTCTTCCAGCTCGCTGTCAGTCCAGATAGTGACCGTCTCGCCGTCGTCATTGGTGAACTGATAGCCTTGCAGGCTGTCGACGTCGATCCCCTCCGACTCATACTTGGCCAGCAGCTCGGCATCCATCTCACTGCTGTCGAGCGTGCTGGTGTAGCTCCAATCCGCGCCCTCCAGATCGATCGACTCGGCACCGGTCAGCAGGAAGACATCCTCCATCGCATCGTCACTGTTGTCGTTGAGCAAAATGCCATCGCCATCGGATTCCGCCAGGATCTTCTCCAGCGAGATCTTCACTGACGTGGCGTCAACCCCATCGTCGATGATCAGCGCTTCCACACCGCTAACGCTGCCACCGGTCATGTCGATAATGCCATCGCCCTGCGGCCCAGCCGTCAGGACATCGAACCCTTCACCGCCACGAACGTCGGTATCATTGGCATCAAACACCAAGATATCATCGCCCTCACCGCCGAACAGTTGATCGATCCCACTGCCGCCGTCGAGCGTATCGTCGCCCGCACCGCCGAGCAGAAGATCGTCGCCACTGCCGCCATCCAGATGATCATTGCCGGTTTCACCCTGCAGTTGATCCACGCCGCTGCCGCCATACAGCTTATCGCTGCCTTCGCCGCCCTGAAGCAGGTCATCCTGATTACCGCCATCGAGCAGATCATCCCCCTCACCGCCAAACAGCATGTCGTTGCCACTGCTGCCATAAAGCTTGTCGTTACCGGCTTCCCCGCTCATTTCGTCATTACCGCTCTGACCATACAGCTTGTCATCACCGCTGCCACCAAGCAGTTGGTCGTCACCCGTGCCCCCTTTGAGGGTATCAGCGCCTTCGCCGCCAAGCAGCAGATCGTCGCCCTTACCGCCGTCCAGTACGTCGTTACCAGCGTCGCCTTGCAACTGATCGTTGCCGTCACCGCCGTAGAGCTTATCGGCGCCTTCGCCCCCTTGCAGCAGATCCTGTCCCGACTCGCCATACAAGGTGTCATTACCGACACCGCCCTGCAGGAGATCGTCTCCCGAGCCGCCGTAAAGGGTGTCGTTGCCCTCGCCGCCATACAGTTCATCATTGCCAGCCCCCGCGCTGAGCGTGTCATTGCCCGCGCCGCCGAACAGTTGATCATGACCGCCACCCGCCGTCAGGGTGTCGTTGCCCTCGCCGCCGTCCAACACGTCATTGCCGTCACCAGAGGTCAATACGTCGTCCCCAGTACCGCCAAACAGTTGATTCTGGCCGCCGCTAGCGATCAAAGTATCGTTACCCTCGCCGCCATACAGCGCATCATCACCGGCACCAGACTCCAATCGGTCCGCGCCCGTCCCGCCTTGCAACAGATCGTTACCGGCTCCGGCCACCAAGGTGTCATTACCGGCGCCGCCGACAAGGGTATTGTTACCGTCGCCTGCATTCAGGGTATCGTCACCATCACCACCATCAAGATCGTCATCGCCGCCTCCGGCGATCAATTCATCATGACCGGCGCCGCCGATAAGGGTGTTGTTGCCGTTTCCGCCCAGCAGGCGATCATCACCATCACCACCATCTAAGCTGTCATTGCCTTCACCGCCCTCCAGCAGATCGGCACCGCTGCCGCCACTAAGCACATCATGACCCGCGCCAGCGATCAGGTGATCATCCCCGGCGCCACCATCCAAGGTATCGTCACCGCTGCCACCATCAATAAAATCAGCACCCTCACCGCCACTGAGGCTGTCGTTACCGGTTTCGCCGAGCAGCACGTCATCCCCTTGACCGCCGATCAAGGTATCGCTGCCCGTACCACCGAGGATCAGATCAGCACCATCGCCGCCACTGAGGTGATCACTGCCGTCACCGCCGAAGATCTCATCATCGCCTTCGCCACCATCTACTGTATCCGCGCCAGTGCCACCGAAGATCTTGTCGTTGCCAGCACCGCCGAGCAGGGTATTGGTGCCGGCTTCGCCGTAGATCACATCGTCGCCTTCGCCGCCGTCTACTGTGTCGGCGCCATCGCCTGCATACAGTTCATCGCTGCCGGCACCGGCGCTGATGGTATCGTCTCCCTCACCACCGTAGAGCTTATCGTCGCTGTCGCCGGACACTAGGGTGTCATCTCCAGCACCGCCGTAGATCTCCGCTTGCCCCTCGGTATCGGTGATCGTATCTGCTCCCGCCCCGCCGAGCAGCACATCAACGCCAGCGCCACCGACGATGGTGTCCGCCCCGCTACCCCCTTGAATAAAGTCGTCACCTTCACCGCCATCCAGCGTGTTGACCCCGGACTCGGCAAAAATGGCATCGTTACCAGCACCACCAATGACGGTATCATCGCCAGAGCCAGCGTAGATGGTATCGTCACCGCCGCCCGCGTCGATCTGATCGTTGCCAGCGCCACCGGAGATCAGATCCCCCACCGCGCCGCCGGTGATGGTGTCGTTGCCGTCACCCCCATGCAATTCACTGTATTCCTCGCCGCCATACAGGGTGTCGTCGCCAGCGCCGCCGTCGAGGACGTCTACACCTTCGCCCCCTAGCAACACATCATCACCGCTGCCTCCGGACAAGATATCGTCGCCGCTGCCGCCTTCAAGCCGGTCATTGCCGCCCCCGCCGAGGATCACGTCGTCGCCCTCCTGGCCCAGCAGCAGATCGTCACCCTCACCGCCATCGAGGGTGTCGTTTCCGACACCGCCTTCGATCCGATCAGCCCCTTCGCCACCATAAAGCGCGTCTGCGCCTTCGCCGCCGAGGATGGTGTCGTCGTTGCTACCGCCATATATAGTGTCGTCACCCAACCCACCATCAAGCAGGTTGCTACCGGAGGCTGCATGGATGGTGTCACTGCCCGCGCCGCCCAGAACCGTGTCATCACCAGAGCCTGCGTAGATCTCATCATCACCGCCGCCCGCATCGATCATATCGTTGCCCGCGCCGCCGGAGATCAGATCCCCCACCGCCCCGCCGGTAATGGTGTCGTTGCCCTCACCACCATGTAGCTCGCTGCGCTCGTCACCCGCCGACAAGGTATCGTCACCGGCGCCACCGACCAGCACATCTTCCCCTAAGCCACCTTCGAGCACATCATCGCCAGCGCCACCGACCAGGACATCATCACCGCTGCCGCCGCGGATCACATCATTGCCGTCACCGCCGTCGAGGTAATCGTCGCCTTCGCCGCCCTCGAGCTGATCGTTGCCGCCTTCACCGAAGATCACATCGTTACCGGCGCCAGCAACAATGCTGTCATCACCGTCACCCGCAAAGACCGTGTCATTGCCCGTGCCCGCATCGATCAGATCGGCACCTTCACCGCCCTCGATGTAATCATCACCCTCACCGCCTATCAGGGTATCGGCACCTTCCCCACCAAACAGCGCGTCATTACCTTCGCCCCCCTCAAGGGTGTCATCGCCACGGTTGCCAAACACCACGTCATCACCGGAGCCCGCGATGACTGTGTCATCACCCTCTCCAGCAAACACCTCATCATGGCCATCACCCGCATCTATAACGTCATTGCCGCCTTCAGCAAAGATCACATCATTGCCTTCACCGGCCAAGATCTGATCCTGCCCCTCACCGGCATAGATCAGATCATCGCCCGTGCCCGCGTCGATGTAGTCGTCGCCGATCCCCGCTGCGATCAGATCATTGCCGCTACCGGCGGTAAGCGTGTCATCGCCCTCATTGCCATGCAGTTCATCGTCGCCGCTACCGCCGTCGATCACATCATGTCCGGTGCCACCGAACAGCTGATCGTTACCCGCGCCACCAACCAAACGATCGTCGCCATCGTCACCAGTGAGGATGTCATCCCCCTCACCGCCGCTGAGCTGATCATCCCCGTCGCCGCCATACAATCCATCATTGCCCGCGCCACCGTCGAGCACGTCCGCTCCGGCTTCCCCGACCAGCACATCATTACCACTGCCGCCATCGAGCGTGTCCTGCCCCTCACCGCCAAGCAAGGTATCGTGACCGTCCCCGCCGGTAAGCGCATCGTTGCCGGCACCGCCGCCGAGCAGATCATCCCCGGCACCACCGCTAAGTACATCGTCGCCGTCTTCGCCCCACAACTCATCGTTGCCTTCGCCGCCCTCGAGCCGATCTACCCCAGTGCCACCGACCAGAACGTCAGCGCCCGCGCCGCCCACGAGCAGATCGTCGCCTTCATCGCCGACCAAAACGTCATCGCCGTCGCCGCCTTGCAAGTCATCGCTGCCGCTGCCGCCGATCAGCAGATCGTTACCATCCCCGCCTAACAAGATATCGTCGCCCGCCTCACCAAACAGCTGATCGTCGCCATCATCGCCTTTGAGCCAATCATTGCCTTCGGCGCCGAGCAGCACATCCGCGCCGCTGCCGCCCACCAATTCATCGTTGCCCTGGCCGCCCATCAGCACATCGTTATCGCCGCCGCCCTGCAAGACGTCGTCGCCTTCATCGCCCATCAGCACGTCGGCGCCTTCGCCGCCTTCCAGCAGATCATCCCCCTTACCGCCAAGCAGCACATCGTCGCCCGCCTGACCCCGCAGGGTATCGCTGCCATCATCACCGATCAGGGTGTCGTTCCCCGCGCCACCGTGCAGGGTGTCGTCCCCCAACTCCCCCATCAGCAGATCGTCCCCAAGCCCACCAGCAAGGAAATCATTGCCATCACCACCTAGCAGTTCATCGTGGCCGCCGTCACCATAGAGCGCATCGTTGCCGTTGCCGCCCAGCAAGGTATCGTTACCAGCGCCGCCTTCGATCATGTCATCGTTGCCGCCGCCATCGAGGAAGTCATCGCCGGCACCGCCCGAAATGCTATCCATGCCCTGCTGACCATAAATGGTGTCGTCACCCTCACCGCCGGACAGCGTGTCATCCCACTCACCGCCGCCACTGATCACCAAAGACTCAACCGACACTTCATCGCCGTTGCTGACCGACAGCTCAAACAGCAACTCGCCATCTTCTGGCATATCTTCGGGATCGATCTCGATGCGGATCTGACTGATGTCCGCCCCCACCGCCAGCGGCTCACTTTCAAACAGGATGTTGCCTTCGCTATCGCGGATCACCAGCCTCAATTCGGCATCTTCAGCCGGGGCTGTTCGAATAGAGACATTGAACTGATTTTGCACACTGCCGTTTTCATCGCGCACATTCACCGCGGTGGTATTGCTCGCGCCCGGGCTGAGGCTTCCCGGTGCGCTGTCCCCCGATTGGTTGCTGTACTCTGTCGCCGCCGACCAGCTGTCATCACTGTCGTTGTCCCCATCTCCGGGGGGCTGGCTACCGCCGCCGGCATCGCCGAGGATCACATCATCACCGCCGCCACCGATCACCGTGTCTGAGCCATCATTGCCCTCAACATAATCGTCATCATCATTGGCGATCACCACATCATCCCCCGCCAGCGCATCGATCACATCTTCTTCGGTGGTGCCAATGATCAGATCATCTTGTTCAGTTCCAGACATTGGGTGTCTCCTTATCAAATCAGATTAAATTTCTCGTAATGCGCCGCGGGATCGGGCCATCAGTGGGTCAAGCAAATAGCGCAGCAAGGTCGATTCTTGCAGCTGTATAAACACGTCCACCGGCATACCAGGGGACAATTTTTGTTGGGCCAACCGGTCAAACTGCGCCGGAGCCAAGGTCACTTTGAAGCGATAGCCGGTGCGCTCCCCCATCACGGTCGGATCCGCATCCACATGCATCACCGTCCCTTCCAGTGGCGCAATATCCTGTCCATCCAAAGCGCGAAAGTGCACCTGAGTGATCAGCCCGGGCCAAACGTTATCGATGTCCGTCACCGGTAACAGTCCCTCGACCACCAACTCCGGACGATGAGGCACCAAACGCAGCAGGACCTCACCGGGCCAGATCTGATCCGTCGCCACCGCCTGCGCCCGCAGTCCGGCGATCACACCATCGTTGTTGGCGTAGATCTGGCCGGCGCGGTACTTCGCCACCATGTTCTGATGGCTCAGCGTCGCCTCGGTTAACTCGGCCTGGATCTGCGCCAATCGGCTGTCCAAAGCCAAACGAAATTCGTTGCGACTGCGAGCCAACTGACTTTGCAAAGCGAGAATGTCCGCTGCCAGCGCATCGCGTTTTGCAACGATCTCACCGATGGCGCCTACCAACTCGGCATTGGAGCGACGGATGGACAGCATCTGCATTCGAGCCAGATACGCTTGCTGCTCCAGCGTCTCGGCGATCTCAACCTCTTCATCTGAAATCACTTTTCTGGCAACCAAGCTCTCTTGACGGATCTCCAAAGCGAGTAACTGATTGCGTCGACTGGACAGCTTCTGCGCCAACTCTTGCTCAATCAATTGTTGGTTTTGCAACTGCTGTGCCATCAGCGTGTATTGTTGCTTTCGGATCGCCTGGGGCACATCAACACTGGCGAGCTGCTCCCCCTCTCCCGTAGTCAGGGTTTGCGCGATCCGAGCCTGCTCCGCCTGCAACTGCCAGATCCGCTCCTGCCAGCGATCCATCTCCGCTTCAACTCGATGATCGGTGATCTCCATCAGCAGCTGGCCCCGCTCCACCGATTCGCCGTCGGCCACGTGCACCGCCTTGATCCAGCCCCCTTCCCGGTGGGCAACCACCTGCGCATTGGCGCCCACCACCAGTGCTGCTGGCACCACAGTGCCGGACTTAAGCGGCGTCAACCCAGACCACAGCAAGAAACCGCCAAAGCCGAGCCCGATCACCCATAACGCCCGTTTCAGCCAAACCTGTGGCGCCAACTCAAACGCCGAACGTGCCCCGCTCATACTACCTCCTTGGCCACAGCCGCCGCGGTCACCGCCTCAGTCTGCGCGGCGATCGCCGCCTGCGTTTGCCGCTGCAACATCTCATCCGTCGGCCCCGCCTGCGCTATCCCGCCGTTCTTCAGCGCAATGATCCAATCCGACTGCGCCAGCAACATCGGCGCGTGCGTCACCATCACCACAGTGATCTCAGCGTTCTTGCAATACTGCAGTACTTTCACCAAGGCCCGCTCGCCTTGCGGATCCAAATTGGCCGCCGGCTCATCCAACAACAACAGTTGTGGACTGCCGTAGATCGCCCGCGCCAGCGCTATCCGCTGGCGCTGCCCGACCGACAACCGCATGCCGCTGTCGCCTATCTTGGTTTCGTAACCGTTTGGTAGCTTGGTCACCAGACTGTGTACCCCGGTCAGCTGCGCCGCCGACAGCACCAGATCGTCATTGGCCTCGCCAAAGCGCCCGATGTTTTGCGCCACCGTGCCGTTGATCAGCTCCAGCTCCTGCGGCACATACCCCATATACTGACCCAGGCTCTCGGGATCCCACTGATTGAGCGAAGCCCCGTCGATGCGGATCTCACCCGCCGAGGGCTGATCCATCCCCAACAGCAGTTTAAGCAGGGTCGACTTGCCTTCGCCGCTGCCGCCCAAAACCGCCAGACACTTACCCGCGGCAAGACGAAAGCCGATCTTCTTAAGCAAAGGGAGCTTTTCCCCCGGAGGGATATAGGAGAGATTGTTAACCAACAGCTCGCCTTTGGGGCGCGGCAGCGGCAGTGGGGTTTGCTGCGCATCCAACACCGCGCCGTACTCCAACAAACGGTGGTAGCTGTGGTAGACACCAACCCAGTGGCGCCATTGGGTGACGGCCGGCTCGATCGGAGCAAAGAAACGACCACTGAGCATGGAGGCGGCGATCACGCTGCCCGGCCCGATCGCCTGCTGCAGCACCAGGTAGATCCCCAGGCCCAGCAAGCCGATCTGGATCCCTTGGCGCAGCAAGCGCCCCAACCCTGACAACAAACTAATGCGACTGGCTAGGCGCCAGTTCAACGCCACCTGCTCGCCGTTGCGCTCCCGCCACAACAAACTCAGGCTCGGCCCCATCCCCATAGAGCGGATCACCGGGCTGCGCTTGAGGTAATCCGTCAGCCGCTGCTGGCCCTCATCGCTGTAACTGGCCGTTTCCGCCATCAAGGGCCGCGACAGACGATAGGTCAGCGCGGAGATCCCGATCAGGATCAGCGCCCCCAGCACGCACACCAAGGCAAAACTTGGATGCAATAGATACAACACCGCGATAAAGAGCGGCGTCCAAGGCAATTCAAGCGCCGAGGTACTGGCGGGACTGAGGAAAAAGGTTCGCAGCTCGGCCAGATCGTTCAGGCCATGGCGGCTGATCCGGCCTAGCCGTGCGCTGTCGTCGATGGCGCTGAGCAGGAGAGGCGGGGTCAGCTCGAAATCCAGCTTCAATCCGGTCTGCTGCAACAACTGCCCGCGAGCGAAATCCAACACACTTTGGATCAACAACAAGAACGCGGCGATGGCCATCAACGCCGCCAGCGTGGCGCCGCTTTGGCTGATCATCACGCGATTAAACAGTTGCAGGGTGTAGATCGGCACGGTCAACAGCAGCAAGCTGGTGAATAAGCTCAATGCGGTGGCAGCCAACAGATAGTGCCTGCCCTGCAGTAAGGTACTGCAAAATGCCCCTCGGGCCATCGTGACGCTCCTTGTCACTGTGCGGATATAGCTAAAGATTAGACGAGAACCATCGCTTTGCGCCCTTTCTGCAGCGTCATTCTCAGCTCGCACCTCGCCCGGCAGAGCCCCAGCTCACGGGCTGTCAGCTCCCCTGACAGTCCGCAAAGCTGTAGCGACAGCCTGACAGTCACATTGACGCCAATTCAACCGAACAAGCGATCAGCGATTGCAGCGCCTGCCGGCTTGCCTTACCTTGATATGCACTTTTGAAATGACTTATACCATTTAGCTATTAGCCCCGAGCCTGACGCTAAATGACGGAGAGCCCCATGCAAACGGAACTGTATCTGGACTGCAACGCCACCACGCCAGTCCTGCCCGCCATCGCCGAGGCGGTTATGACCGCCCTCTCGCTCGAGTTTGGCAATCCCAGCAGCTCACACATGACCGGGGTCCGCGCCAAAGCCCGGATGGAGCACACCCGCAGCCTCGCCCGTCAGGTGATGGGCGCGAGCAGCGGCCAGGTGATCTTCACCAGCGGCGCCACCGAAGGCATTCAGATGGCGGTGATCTCCGCCCTGCAAGCGGCCAAACACCAACCCATGCCAGAACAGCCCCTGCTGCTCTATGGCGCCACCGAACACAAAGCCGTGCCCAATACCCTGACACACTGGGCGCAGCTGTTTGAGATCAAGGCCGAGGTGCGCGCCATCCCGGTGGATCAGCGTGGCCGACTGGATCTGGACTTTCTGGCCGAGCACGCGGGCCGCGCCCTGATGATCTGCACCATGGCGGTCAATAACGAAACCGGCTGCTATCAAGATCTCAAAGCCATAGAAGCGACGATCCGCGCCCACAACCCCAGCGTCCCCTGGATGGTCGATTGCGTGCAGGCGCTCGGAAAGCTAGAGCTCGAACTGGCCAATACCAGCATCGACTATGCCCCCTTCAGCGGCCATAAGCTGTACGCGCCGAAAGGGATCGGCTGGCTGTATGTACGCAAAGGCCAACCCCTAACCCCGGTGATCGCCGGCGGCGGTCAGGAATCCGGCCAACGCAGTGGCACCGAAAACGGCACCGGCATTGCCGCACTGCAGGCGTTGTTCGAGATGATGCTGCAACCGGACGGACCGCTGGCCAGCCACACGCTGCAGCTTGGCTACCGTCAGCGCCTGATCGACACGCTCCAGCGTGCCTTCCCCACGCTGGTGTTTAATCAGGATCATGCCGTCAGCGTCCCCACCACACTGAACTTCTCCGTGCCCGGGTTTAGCAGCAAAGAGCTGATGGATCTGTTCGATGCGGCGGGCATTCGAGTCAGCTCCGGCTCCGCCTGCTCCTCCAAAGTCACCCGCAGCTTTGTGCTCGATGCCATGGGGCTGCCCGCTTGGCAAAGCGAGTCCGCCATCCGGCTGTCATTTGGCCCGGCGCTGCAAGCCGACGAGCTGGACACCATCTGTCAGCGCATCAACACCGCCGTCGCCGCGCTGGCCACCAGCTGCCTGCTCGACAGCGGCACGGACGAAGACAAGTTTGGCCTCAAAGGGCTGATCCAATTCAAAGTGGAAGGCAGCTGTTGCTGGCTGTATGTCGATCCCGCCACCGATCACTGTGTGGTGATCGATCCGCTCGACAGCCTGAACGAGCGATTGGAGCGCCTGATCCGCTGCCAGGATCTCACCCCCATCGCCATACTCGACACCCACGGCCATGCCGATCACGCCTCCAGCGGCACCGCACTGCGCGCAGCACTGCTCGATCAGATCCCGGCGCAATACCACGCCGTGGATTCCTTGGGCTGGCCACAAGCGGCAACCGAGAAGCACACCCTGCACGATCACAGCCAGCACCCAACGCTGACACTGGGGCAACGCCGCGTGCTCCGCGCTCCGCTGCCGGGCCACACCGACGACTCCGTCGCCCTGTTACTGACCCGCGATCAATCCGCCAGCCCAAGTACCCCAGAGAATATCGAGTTCGCCTTTTGCGGCGACACCATCTTGGCCGGCACCCTCGGCCGCACCAACTTCAGCAACAGCCAACCGGCCGCGCTGTATCACAGCCTGCAGCGGCTGCACCGCTGGCTCGGCCCGGACACCCTCTTGTGCCCCGCCCACGATTATCAACATCGACTGGCCACCTCCCTCGCTGCCGAGCTAAGGCTGAATGGCCTGCTGGCCCAGGTATGTCAGCACACACTATCGCAAGACGCCTTTGTTACCGCCAAAGCCGAGCTCGACGCGCAACTAACCGATCGACCCGGCACCGAGTTGCTGTGTGGCGCCTTTCAAGGCGATGGCACCCCAAGCCAGGCCAATGAGATCGATCATCTCGAGCTGGAGCACTGGCGCGCACAAGGCAAGACCATGACCCTGCTCGATATCCGCGAGCCCCACGAATTTGCCCTCAGCCCTGAGCCAGAGGCGATCAACATCCCTCTGTCGCGACTGATGGATCGCGTCGCCGAGCTACGCCAGTTGCGCAAACCGCTGGTGCTGATCTGCCGCAGTGGTAGCCGTAGCCTGCTGGCGTCACAAAGCCTGCGCCGATTAGGCCTAGATGGGATCACCCATGTCGCCGGCGGCTACGCCCTGAGCTAACCGCATCCGATCTTCTGCGCAAATGCACAGCGGCGCCCAGTGGGCGCCGCTGTGCATTTGAGGTGTTCTCTTTAGTTATCCGATCCAGGCTTAGGCAAACGGACCACCAAGGTGCCGGCCATTTTATCGTGCCAGCCCTGCTTTTTAGGGTCCCAGCCCATCCACAACATGCCAATAAACAATGGCAGTGTGGCGGCGTAATACCCCAGATAACGCACCATCATCTGCTTCGCCGTGGGTTTGCCGCCAGTGGTGGCATCGACGATCTTCAGCCGCAGGATGGCCTTGCCGGGCGTGGTAGAACGCTGGATCCATAAGATGATGATGGCGATCGCGGGCAGCAGGTAAGAGAGAATAGGGCCTGCGCGTCCCAGTAGCTGAAACTCGGCGCCAAAGAACAGCGAAAAAGCCGGGATCAACACCATCATGATCAGCAGGGTGTCGATAAAGCCCGCCAAAAAGCGCAGCCAGAAGCCACCATAGTTAGGTTCCATATCTCATCCCGTGGTCAACGTAAGCCTTTACTATAGTCGGCCCTACCGGGCAACTCAGCTTATTGACTGCGCACCACCAGCGTTCCTGCCAACTTGTCGTGCCAGCCCTGCTTACGCGCGTCCCAGCCCACCCAGAACAAGCCCAACATCAGCGGCAAGGTCGAGACGTAGTAACCCAGGTAGCGCACGATCAACTGTCCGGTACGGGGCTGGCCACCGGTCTTGGCATCGACGATCTTAAGCTTCAGCAACATCTTGCCCGGCGTCGCGCTGCGATAGATCCAAAACAGGATCACCACCACGGCAGGCAGCAAGTAATTGAGCAGCAGATCCCCAAGGGAGAATTGCACCGGTGGGGTGATCAGATATTCGGTGCCAAAAAACAGGCTCAGCAGCGGAGCGAGCAACAGCACCATCAACACCGAGTCGATCAATGCCGCGCCAACCCGTATCCAAAAGCCGCCATAACGTGACCTATCCATCCTACGCTCCCAAAGCCAGACTCTTGCCACACTATAGCTGCTGACTTGGCGCTAAGACGACAAAAGCCCCGCAGCAAGGCTGCGGGGCTTGGGCAAAAACGCGAGTCGTCAGGCTTAATCGCAGAAGGACTTTTGCGCCGCCACCCGAGAGGCGATCTGATCCGCCACGTACATCACGGTCGCCGGTGGACGTTGGCCCATCAGCTCATGCGCCATGTACTTCATGTACGGGTCGAAGTGGGCAAACATCTTCTTGTAGCCATCACACAGATGGTTCTGCATCGAGCCATCGGGATTCGGGTGAACACGGTGTTTCGGACAGCCGCCATTACAGGCAAAGCGCCAGTCACAGGCGGCACAAATGCGGCCCACACGGGCTTTGTGCTGACCAAACTTCTCCTGCTTCTTCTGCTCGACCATCTTGGGTAGCTTGTCGTCCACCACATTACCCAGGCGGTATTCCGGATAAACATAGTGGTCACAGCTGAACACGTCACCATTACGCTCGATCACCAGCGCCTGGCCACACTCCTTGCGATGGATGCACAGCGGCGGCTCTTCACCGGCCCACGCCGCCAGCGCGTTATCAAACGCCTGCACGAAGATCCGGCCCACATCTTTGCGTACCCACTCATCGAAGATGGCGATCATAAAGTCACCGAACAGATCGCCATTGGCTGAGAACGGGGTCAGTTCTTTCTTCGACTCCAGCTGAGGCACGATCAGCATCGGGTTCTCCACATCGACCTGGATCTGCTCGACGATGGGGATGAACTGCATAAAGGTGGAGCCGATCTCCTTGAGGAAGTTATACACCTCAAGCGGGTGATGGATATTGCGCTCGTTCAGCGTGGTCAGGGTGTTGAACTCAACCCCGTGCTTCTTCATGCACTCAATCGCTTTCATCACCCGGCTGAAGGTGCCCTTTCCGGATTTGGTCACCCGGTAGTGATCGTGCATCTCCTCGGGGCCATCGATGGACAGGCCAACCAGGATCTTGTTTTCCGCTAGGAATTGGCACCATTCATCGTTGAGCAGCAGGCCGTTGGTCTGCAGCGCATTGGTGATCTCTTTTCCGTTGGCAAATTTCTGCTGGTACTTAAGCGCCTGCTTAAAGAAATCGAGGCCCGCCATGGTCGGCTCGCCGCCCTGCCAGGCGAACTCGATGCTCGGCATCATCTCGTTGGCGGCGATGTAGTTCTTCACGTAGGCGCGCAACACCTCATCGCTCATGCCGATAAAAGACTTTTCCTGCTTTTTTGGACGCGCCTTACCGGCTTTGAAAAAGCGCTCCTTCTCCAAGTAGAAGCAGTAATCGCAATCGATATTACATTCAAAGCTGGTGGGCTTCGCCATCAGGTGAAAGGGCTTTTTCATTTTTCGTTTCTCAAGACTTAGGGAACCACCGCCCAGTTTGGGCAGTGACGCAGTGTATTCGGTTTACTCAGTGAATGGGCGTTTCAGTTCACAAAAACTCACCCGACCCCCCCTGGTACGGTAACGCTACCGGCGTTCAAAGATAGAGATCACACCCGCCAGCGACAACCGCCTTTGCAGGGCTTTACGCTACCGGCTTGCGCCGCTTTACGTCCAGCGAATTATTTTCAATTTGCTCCGAAAGAAACGCCGTAAGCGCCCACAATTATGCCAACCAACCTTGAATGCTGGCGAAAGAAGATGAATACCCCTTGAGCAAACCGACCGTCGGTCGGTATTGTGTCTCGAGTCCATCGCAAAGGAGGCGTCATGAGCCAAAGTCGCGCCCGCACCAACAAACCCGCCAGCGAGCGCCGAGCGGAGATCCTGGATCACGCCCAGCGCCTGTTTCTGCAGCAAGGCTATGACTGCACCTCAGTCAACGATCTTATCCAGGCCCTGGGCCTCTCCAAGGGCGCCTTCTATCACCATTTCGAATCCAAACAGGCGGTGCTGGAAGCCCTGACGGATCGCATGCTCGCCGGCTATGAGCCGACTATGTGCGCCCTGTTGGACGATCCCGGCCTCTCGGCGCTGGAGAAATGGCAGCGCCTGATGAGCAGTAGCAACCAATGGAAGCTTGAGCACAAAGAAGCGCTGCTGATGCAGCTGAGCGCCATGCACAACTCCGCCAACCTGCTGCTCAAAACCAGCCTGACCAACAAAAGCCGGGCGATCGGCGTGCCGCTGTTTTCCCGTCTGCTAGCGCAAGGCGTGGCGGAGGGCTGTTTCGAGCTGGCGGATCCGGCGCAAACCGCCCATTTCCTCTTTGCCCTGATGGATGCCCAATCGGATCAGCTGACGCAGTATCTCTTGTACCCGGAACGGTTTGATGATCCCGCCGGGGCCTCCTTCGCGCTGCTGTGTGCCAGCCAGCAGGCCATTGAGCGCCTGTTGGCGGCACCGGTTGGCAGTCTGCCCCTGATCGATCGCGATGCCATCGACGCCTGGTTTAATTAAGGAAGACCCACAATGAAGCCCTTACTCTCACTCTTTCTCTCCCTGGCCCTGCTGCCCACCCTGTGTGGCGCCGAGCCCCTCAGCGCGTCGGAGATCGTCACCCGATCCGATCAACAAATGCGCGGCGAGTCCAGCTACACCGAGCTGACCATGAACATCATCCGCCCGGACTGGACCCGCACCATGACCATGAAAAGCTGGACCAAGGGGCTGGATCTCTCCCTGGTGCTGGTTACCGCGCCGGCCAAAGACAAGGGCAGTGCCTCCCTCAAGCGCCACCGGGAGATGTGGAGTTGGCTGCCCAGCATCGAGCGGGTGATCAAGATCGCCCCCTCCATGCTCGGCCAGTCCTGGATGGGCTCGGACTTTACCAATGATGATCTGATCAACCAGTCCTCCATCGTGGTGGACTATGACCACCAACTCGTCGAACAGGCCCCGTTTGACGGCGATCTCAGTTATGTCATCGACGCCATCGCCAAGCCCGATGCGCCGGTGGTATGGAGCAAGGTGCGGATGTGGATCTCCAAAGAGACCTTCCTCCAGCGCCAGGTGGAGTTTTACGACGAGTTTGACGATCTCATCAACGTGCTGCGCACCTACGACGTACAAACCCTGGGCGGACGACAATTGGCCACGCGGATGGAGATGATCCCCGCCGACAAGCCCGGCCATAAGACCGAGATGATCACCCACGCCGCCCAGTTTGACTTTGCCATCGGCGACGACTTCTTCTCCCAAAGCCAGATGAAGGCACTGCGTGACTGACGCTAAGGACTGCGTATGCTAATCAAACTGGCCTGGCGTAACCTCTGGCGGCAGAAGCGGCGCACCTTGCTGACCGCCGCCGCCCTCGCCCTCGCCCTGATCCTGTCGTTGATGATGCGCAGCATCCAGGAGGGCAGCTACGCCAATAACATCGACAATGCGGCCCGCTTCGCCACCGGACTGATCCAGATCCAGCACCCGGAGTTTGGTGACAGCCACAGCATCGACGATCTCGTCCCCATGGGTGCCGACTTCATCGCCCCGGCGGCCGCCCTGCCCCAGATCAGTCATCGACTGCCCCGGCTCAGATCCTTTGCCCTGGCCGCCGGCGACAACAGCTCCAAGGGCGCCCTGGTGATGGCGGGCGTTCCCAGCGCCGAGCAAGATTACGCCAAACTGACAGACAAGCTGGTCGCTGGCGAGTACCTCAACGACGACGACGATCAGGTGCTGTTGGGCGAGGGCCTGGCCCGCTTCCTCGAGCTGGACGTCGGTGATGAGCTGGTGCTCTACGGCCAGGGCTATCGCGGTCAGACCGCCGCCGGCCTCTACCGCATCAAGGGCCTGCTGCGCTTTCCCGTGCCCGGATTGGATAACCAGTTGGTCTACCTCCCCCTGCCCCTAGCGCAGCAGCTCTTCAGCACCGGCGAGCAGATCAGCGCCTGGGTGCTGCACACCGACCGCCTCAATCAGCTGGCCGAGACGGAGGCGGCATTGAGCGCCCTGTACCCAGAGCAAAGCGTGCGCGACTGGCAGGATCTGGCGCCGGAGATGGCCCAGCAGATCCTGATGGATAAGGCCGGTGGCCTATTCATGATGTACCTGCTCTATGGCGTCGTGGGCTTCGGCCTGTTCGCCACCCTGATGATGATGACCCTGGAGCGTCAGCGCGAGTTTGGCGTCATGCTGGCCACCGGCATGCTGCGCACCCGCCTGTTGCTGCTCATTGGCATCGAATCCCTGTTTATCGCCCTGCTCGGTACCGGGATCGGCCTGGCCATCATCACCCCGGTGCTGATCTACCTTAAACACAATCCCATTGCCCTCACCGGCGAGACCGCCGAGCTGATCCTGGAGATGGGCTGGGATCCCATCATGCCCGCCCTGGTTGAGCCCTGGCTGTTTATTGATCAGATCGCCATCGTGCTGGGCCTGCTCGCCCTGTGCCTGATCTATCCCCTGTGGCGCATTCACCGCATCACCCTGGTCGATGCCCTCAAAGGAGGCAGCCATGTCGGATAAGTTAAACCGGCCTGTACGCCGAACCTCACCGCTTGAACAAGGAGTTCACCATGTTGGTTAAACTGGCCTGGCGCAACCTCTGGCGCAACAAGCTGCGCACCGGGATCCTGCTCAGCGCCATCGTCTTCGGACTGGTGGGCGTGATCGCCATGATGGGCTTTATCACCGGCATGTACAGCAACATGATCCAAAACGGCATCGCCTGGCAAACCAGCCAGCTGCAGATCCACCACCCGCGCTACCTGGACGATCCCCGGCTTGAGGCCGTGCTGGATCAGCCCGATCCGCTGCTCAAAGCCCTGGCGCAAGAGCCGCGCATTGCCGCCCGCAGTGGCCGTTTCATCGCCGACGGCATGGTCGCCTCAGCCCGCGCGACCCGGGGCATTCAGATCAACGGCGTGAGCCCCGCCGATGAAACCGCCGTCACCCCCCTCGCCGAGGCGGTGATCCACGGCCAGTGGCTGGATGAGCAAGGCCGCAACCCGGTGCTGGTGTCGAGCAAGACCGCCGAGCGGCTCAAGCTGCAGATCGGCTCCAAGGTGGTGCTCACCTTTACCGACGTCGACGGCGATGTGGCCGGTGCCGCCTTCAGGGTACGGGGCATTTTCAAGACCCCCGCCAGCGGCTTCGACGACGGCAACCTGTTCGTCCGCCATAGCGACCTCACCGCCCTGGCCGGCCTAGAGGGGATCCATGAGATCGCCATCCGCCTGGTCGAGCAGGATCATCAGGAACTGGAGTTGCTTGATGACGTGCGCAGCGAGCTGCAAGCCTTGGCCGGCGACGTCAATCAGGTGCGGGACTGGCGCCAGATCCAGCCCATGCTCGCCTCCATTTTGGGCCAGATCGGCGTCAGCAACGCCATCATCCTCGGGATCTACGTCACCGCCATGGCCTTTGGCATCGTCAATATCCTGCTGATGTCGGTGTTCGAGCGCACCCGCGAGTTTGGCGTGCTGATGGCCGTCGGCATGCAAAAGCACAAGATCTTCGCCCTGCTGCTGCTCGAATCCGCCTGGCTCGGCATCGTCGGCGGCGGGCTTGGCCTGCTGATCGCCAGCGGCCTCATCGCCCTGCTGCAGCACACAGGGATCTCCCTGGGCGCCATGGCCGACGGCCTCGCCGCCTTCGGCGTCGACACCCTGTTCTACCCCGAAGTCAGCGCCAGTGATTACCGCCTGGTGTTCATCACCGTGGTGATCGCCAGCCTGTTCGCCGCGCTCTACCCGGCGCGCCAGATCCTCAAACAAACGCCGGTCTCGGCGATGGCCGAAAAGCATTAAGGAGCCGTGACTCATGAGTATTCACACCCAACAACTGAGCAAAACCTACAACCCGGACTCCGACTTCCCGGTGCAGGCCATCAAGCCCCTGGATCTCACCATAGAGCAGGGCGAATTCGTCGCCGTCATGGGCCCCTCCGGCTCAGGCAAGACCACCCTGCTCAACATGCTCGGCGGGATCGACCCCCCCAGCGGCGGCGCCGTGCTGATCGACGGGGAAGATCTGTGTCAGCTCGATCAGAAGGCACTGATCGCCTTTCGCCGCGATCACGTCGGCTTCATCTTCCAGGATTACAGCCTGCTGCCGGTGCTTACCGCCCTGGAAAATGTCGAGTTCGTGATGCAACTGCAGGGTCACAAAGAAGCCGAATGCCGCGCCCGGGCCGAGCAGCTGCTCACCGAGGTGGGGCTCAAAGATCAGATCCATAAGATCCCCGCCAAGCTCTCCGGCGGCCAGCAGCAGCGGGTCGCCGTGGCCCGGGCGCTGGCCCCCCGTCCCCGTTTCGTCATGGCCGATGAGCCCACCGCCAATCTGGATGCGCAAAGCACCAAAGAACTGCTCGACATCATGGAGCGGCTCAACCAGCAGGAGGGCACCACCTTCATCTTCTCCACCCATGATCCTCGGGTGATCACCCGGGCCAAGCGGGTGATCGTGTTCGAAGATGGTCAACTGACCGAGGATCGCCGCCAGCAGCCGGAGCACGCCGCATGAGAAAACGTGTCTCGGGGCTATCGGTGCTGTGCGGACTGGCGGTGCTGTCACTGCCCGCCTTCGCCAGTGCCGCCATCCCCGGCCTGGCCCCGGAAAAGGCGTGGGATCTGGGCGGTTACGTCAAGTACATGGCCACCGCCACCCTACCCGACGAGGGCGGCTCTGCGCTGGATCACCTGGTGCATCAACGCTTCAACTTCGAATACCGTTTCAGTGACACGCTGCGCGTCAACCTGGCCATGCGCAACCGGGTATTGGCCGGCGACAGCGCCGAGCAGTCCGGCTACGGCGATCTGGTGGGGCTGGATCCCGGCTACTGGGACTTAACCCACAACTGGCTCGATAAAACCGGCGTGATCGGCACCAGCAGTTTCGATCGCGCCTACCTCGACTATCGCTTCGGTGGTGACAACAAGGATTGGCAACTGCGCCTGGGCCGCTCGCGGATCAACTGGGGCATGGCTACCCTGTTCAACCCCAACGATCTGTTCAACAGCTACTCCATTTTTGATTTCGACTACGAAGAGCGTCCCGGTGCCGATGCGCTGATCCTCAGTCGCAAACTCGGCTTCGCCAGCCAGATCGATCTCGTCTACAACCCGGCCAAAGAGAGTCAACTGGACAGCTACGCCGGACGTTACCTGTTCAACCTCAGCGGCTGGGACGGCCAGGTACTGGCCGGCAAGTCTCACCTGGATCATGTATTTGGTTTTGGCTTCGCTGGCGATCTCAGCGGTGCGGGCGTACGAGGTGAGATCACCCACTTCGAGCCGACCGAATCCCACTGGCCACAACAGACACCCGACGCATTGCCGCTGCAGCGCGCAACCGTTGCCACGCTGGAGAGCGACTACAGCTTCGGCGGACGCCGTAACTGGATGGGCCGGGCCGCGGCGCTCTACATCAGTCACCCACAACCCCCCGACAGTGCCCTGGCCTTCTTGAACCTGCCCCTGACCGCCCGTACCCTAAGCTTTACCCGCTGGACCGGCTACGGCGACATCGGTTTCGATATCACTCCACTGAGCCGCTTCACCCTGACCGCGACCGCCTATCAGGACGGTTCCTACTTTATCGGCGCCAACGCCAGCTATTCCCTCGCCAACGACTGGCAACTGCTGGGCGTGCTGCAGCGCTTTGACGGCCGCAATGACAGCCTGTTTGGCGACACCCCCTCGACTCTGCTCTTTGCGCAAGTGAAGTGGAGCTTCTGATCCCCTAAGTGATACATCCACCAACAAGCGAACCGGGGCATGATAGCGATCGTGCAGATCAGAGTTCCAACACTTGTTGGTTATCTCTAATGGTCTTGAACGGAGCGAGCTTTGAGCCGTAAGGCAGAGGAGCAGCAATGCTACCAGGAGGCTGAGGTACGGCCCCGTTTAGATTGAGTAAAAAGGCTTAGCCTCACCATCGCGAAGCTAGATTAATAATCACGGCCCCCTGTGAGCAAACTTCTCAAAAGCGGCCAGCCCTTGTCGGCAACACCGCCGACAAGGGCCCTCAAATCCGATTTATTGCCTTAATTCACGTGAGCACCCAAGGTACCGTGCTGCGACTTGATTACGTCCACCTCGCTTGGCAAGGTAAAGCCTCTCATCAGCGAGTCGAAGCAGCGCAGCAACGGAGTCAACCGGATCGTCCTGCATGCTGGCCAAACCGATACTGACCGTAAATGTCGGAGTAGGACTCTGAGCATCGCCATTGACCGCAGCCAATCCAGCCATCAAACGACCGACGAGCAGGTCCGCTTGGTGCTCTGAGGTGTTGCCCCACACCACAACAAACTCATCACCACCAAAGCGAGCGCAAAGATCACTGGGACGATTCGCCACCGTTTTAAGAAGGCGGCCAAACTCGATGAGGCAAGCATCCCCTATCTGATGACCATTGTGATCGTTAATCTCCTTAAACTTATCGATGTCGATCAAGGCGACCATCAAGGGCATCGACAAACGTGCACAACGATTCCACTCTTGTTGGATAAACTCATCGAAACAACGGCGATTGGCAACACCCGTCAACTCATCTTCTCTTGAGAGTTTAAGCACCTCAAACTCAGCCAATTTCCGCTGGGTGATGTTCTGATGCACCACCACCAAATACAACTTCTGCTGATAATGAAAAGGGCTGACCCGCATAATAAACCAACGATGCTCGGTCTCACTGTGGCAGGGGTACTCCATATAAAACACCGACCGCTTCAGCCCAATGACCTCTCGCAAGCCTTGCAAAGCCCGCTGGCCAAACTCATCGCCTTACGCTGCCGAATCCTCACAAGCCGCTAAGTAATTTTGCCCTAGCCACTCCCCCGGCTCAGGTCCATTATTCTCGGATGAAAATTGAGACCAGCTATGGTTGACCAGCACAATATCACCGTTGTTATTAAGCACAGTGACGTTGTCGACCATAGTGTCGATCATTCCCCGGTAAAACGCGGGGTCTAAATCCATGAGCACTCCTTGCTATCGTCCAATTCGCCACATTCCTTCGTCGCTTTGACCACCAGCGTTCATCGGCTGTCAGCATCAACATGACAGGCAGAGGTCGCTCACCAATTTTCAATGAAACCAAGGTCAAGCATAGGGCAAATATAGAATACTCAGAAATATTCTGGTGCAATATATGGGGTATTACCGGCCTGAAGAAACCGGCAAGAGGGGGAAGTGGGCCAATAAAATGACTGGCGTTCGGCTTGCAGTATGCCGAACGCCAGCCTTTTAAAGGCTCAACGAGCCAGTTTTAATGTGACCGCTGGCGTCTTCATCTCCGTCACCAATGGACGGGCGTCGCGGATGTAGTCAATGAACGCTTGTGCATCGGAGCTGCAGCGCACTCTCTCCTGCTCGCAATCCGGTCGGCCTTGCTCATACACCGCCGCATAACCCTGGCCCTGCTGCACTACTTGTGACACAGGGAACGCCATGGGCTGCTCGTCGACAAAGGCGATGTCCATGCGGTGGGCCTGCTCGGATTGAGCGTGAAACAGCGCATCCCAGGCATCGTTGCCATTGGCGTTATAGTTGGTGGTCACCAAGGTGTAGGACTGATCGGCATCGAGCGGCTCCCAGATCGGCGCCAACTCAGTGCCCCGGCGCACCTCAACAGAAATCAGCTCGCCTTCCACTTGTGCTGTGGTCTCAACGAAGTGGTAACGCAGGCCACCGCCATAAGGGAACTTACCCTTGTGCGCGTCGTCCGGCAGAGACTGGGTCACGGTGTCGCTCAGCAGGCGCTGAATGTCGCTGCCGGTCACGGTCAGTACCGACAGGTAGTTGGAAAATGGCAGCAGCTCCATCGAGGCCGAGCCCTGATAATACGCGCCCTCTTCCAGATTGGTGCGAATGCCCCCGGCACCGACCAAGGCAAAGTCCACTGGCATACCGGTCACCGCCAGCACCTCAGCCGAGTTGGCGAAATGCAACTGAGACTCCGCCACCAAAGGCGCGACGCGAGAGCCATGTTGATCCACCCCATTGTCGTTAGGGCGGCGCTCATGCAGCAGCGCTTGCGGTACTTGACCTATCACTTCGCCATAAGCGGCAACCAGCGCAGGTTTATAGTGGGTATCGATGTGGGCGCGCAGGGTGGGATCTTCCGCGACGATCGCCACTTCATCCCGTGCGGCAACGAACTCGACCACCGCCTGCTCGGCGTCGCCAAAGAGCTGCTGCTGATATTGGCCATCGGCGAAGAAGGTCGCATCAGACAACAGCGTGTTGGCACCATGACAGTTCACCAACTGGCCATCGACATCAAACTCCAGTTGCGCCTGACCGACAGCCTGAGCGTACTGCCCAGCCTGAACCACACAGGTGTAGTCACCATCTGGACCTGCGATCATCTCGGCATACTCACCGCCATCGCCCAGTCCCAACGCCGTAAAGTCACCCAGCAAGGTGTGTGAGTGCCCGCCAACCACCGCAGCGAGACCCGACACCTCACGCGCAAGACGCTGATCGCGCGCCAGTCCCAGATGCGTCACGGCGATCACCGTATTCACGCCCAGGGCGTTGATCTCCGCCACCATGGCCCGCGCGGTATCGACTTCGCCAGCAAACTGCACCTCGCCCACGTTCGGCGACATGGTCGGCATGTCCTCCAGCACCAAGCCTAATACCGCCACCAAGTCGCGCCCTTGCGGCAGGTTTTGGTGATCGGTCACGATCTGCTTGTCATGGCCATCAAAGGCAAAGATCACATACGGCTTAAGGTTGTCGACCCCGTTAAGGGCCGGATCCGCGCTGACGTCCATATTGGCGCCGAGCATGGGGAAGTTCACCGTATCGATGAACTCACGCAAGGTGGCGTTATCCAGATCAAACTCGTGATTGCCCACCGCCATCGCATCCAGCCCCATGCGGCTGAGGATATCGGCGTTCATCTTGCCATTGTTCAGTTTGAAATAGCCGGTGCCCTGCCAGGCATCCCCACCATGCAGAAACAGTAAGCTGCGATCGGCCGCCTCAGCCTGCGCCTTGAACGTGTCCACCTGAGTTAACAAACGGGGATGGCCGCCGAAACGGGTGAACACCGGGCGCTCTGACAGCGCAGCATTGCTCATGCTGGCGTTAACCGGATCAAAGTTAGAATGGGTATCGTTGATATGGGCAATGGTTAGGGAGAAACCCTCACCACGGTGATCGGGCTGACCACTGCAACCGGCCAATGCCGCAACAAGACAGAGGGAGAGTAAAGGACGCATTGGATTCATACTTCTGAATGATTCTTTGTATAGGGATTTTTCCGCGCAAGAATACCACAGACAATCCCGACTTTTATGTCTCGAAACGGAAAACGTCGTAACGGCGGAAAACGCGACGGCATGGCCACGAGAGCGCGCATCGCTTACTCAAACGCAAAAAAAAACGGCCCCCAGAATGGGAGCCGTTTTTGTTCGGTCAGAGCCGTATTACATCTCGATGCCGCGGCGCTTGGCCACGTCTTCGATGTAAGCCAACCAACCTTCGACGCTGCGCTTCAAACGCTCTTCACGCATCGCCTTTTCGGCAGCGGCTTTGGCCTCTTTGAACTCATCCAGGTAGAAGTGCGCCTGAGCCAATTGCAGAAAGATCTGCCCTTCGTTCTCAAGTTCATCGCCCTTCAAGGCTTTGTTCAATGCGACCTTGGCCTCGCCATAGCGCTCCTGCTGAACCAGCAGGTTGGCTTTGCGGCGGTGATCTTTACTCAGGTTGGAGATCTCTGCAGCCTGACCAAAGTATTCAATCGCCTTGTCGGTTTCCCGCGCCTGGTAGAAGGAGGAACCGATCGCAGACAGCACATTGGCTTCGCGGTCGATCAGCTCACGCTCCAGAGCAAACTCCTGAATGATGGCAGAAGCATACGGCAACTCGCGTTGCAGCAACAACTGGCCCAACAGACGCAGCTCTGCACCGGTATCCAGCAGATCATTTCGGAAAGCGATGTCCATGGTGTACAAGGCTTTCTCGTTGTTCTCTGCCAGCAGGTACAACTGCCCCAGCTGAACCCACAACTTCGGATTGTCCGGGAAGTGGGTCAACAAGGCTTCCAGCTCGCCAGCCGCCAATTCGAACTTTTTCTGCTCGTAATAGGCGCCCATCTTGAGCAGGTAGATGTTGCGATCCGGCTCGCCCTTGACCCGCATCGCGGCATCAGCGTAAGCGATCACGTCGTCGAACTGTTTGAGCTCTGAGCTGGCCACGGCCATGCGCAGGTACACCATGTCATTTTCATCACAGGTGAAGTCCATCCAGTTCTGGAACGCGGCCATCGCCTCTGGGTACTGTTCGTTCTGAACCGCCAAGTCGCCCTGCAAACGCAGCAGCTGACCGTGATCCTGATTGCTCAGGATATTGGCGTCCAGCGCCAGCGCAATGCGCTCCATCGCCAGCTCTTGACGACCTTCCTGGCCAGCAGCCAGGTTGGCGATGAAGCGGTTGACGTACGCTTTGTCGTAATCACTGCGTGGCGACATGTCCACCAGGATCGCGATCGCTTCGTCGATCTTCTCTTCATCGAACAGGTCAAAAGCCCGCTGAATGCTGCGACCAACACGCTCAGAAGCGGCGCGACCTTCGCGCTCTTCCACCACACATTGGGCACCACCGGCCGGTCCAACCGCCAACGCTGGCATAGCGCTGCCCAGCAGCGCGGCCGAAGCCGCAATGCTTAACAGGGTCTTTTTCATTTTCATGCTCAGTCTCCCCGTTAGTTGGTCAGTTCGAAGTCAAGACGAACCTGTTGGCCTTCTTGACGCATCGGGCGACCATCGTCGGTCTTTGGACGGTACTTCCAACGGCTCAGGGCGTTGATGGCTTCACGGTCGAACATACGACGCGGCTCCGCTTCAATCACCTTAATGTCGGTTACACCCCCCACCTCATCGATGGTAAAGCTCATCACGACGTAACCTTCTACGCGGCGACGGGCAGCTTCCTGCGGATAGCGTGGTTCGATACGAACGATCGGCATCGCTTCACCACTGCCGCCAAACGCGCCCGGACCACCCAAGTCGGCGGATACACCACCGGCTACGTTGGCACCTGGCAAGTTCAGGGAGAAGGAATCAGCGGCGCTGGTATCCACATCCATATCCATCTGCGGGATCTCCGGCGGCTGTTCAGGCTCTTCCGGCGGGGTCGGCAGGACTCGCTGGCGCTGCTGCGCATTTGAGTCCTGACGATCCATGGTGATCTCAATCGGTGGGATCTCAGCGTTTTCCATACCACGCTGAGGACCTCCACTGATGAGATACGCCATAAAGCCGAAGAGGAACAGCGTGACCGTCAGACCTAGCACGGTTGCGATCAGTGTTCTTAACATTACTTCTGCTCCGCGGATACCGAGATACGGTCAATGCCAGCGGCTTTAACCTGATCCATCACCTTCACCACGATACCGTGGCGCGCCTGCTGATCCGCTTGGATCATCACTTGAGCTTCTGGCGCTTCAGCCAACATACGCTCGACGTTTGCACGTACGCGCTGTACATCAACCTCACGGTTTTCCATGTAGATCAGGCCATTTTCCGTTACTGCGATAAAGATGTTCGCAGAAGGCTTAGCGCTGGATTGGGTCGCCTCTGGGCGGTTTACATCGATACCGGCCTCTTTGACAAAAGAGGTGGTCACGATAAAGAAGATCAGCAGGATGAATACGATGTCGAGCATCGGAGTCATATCTACCTGAGCTTCATCAGATACTGTTGCAGTCTTTCTACGTGCCATTTGTTTAACTCTTTAGTCGAAAGGCAAGTGATCGTTCAGTTTCTCATTGGCCATTTTGATCTCCGCGTTCAGTCGAGCGCTGAAGAACACGCCGGACAGGGCCGCTACCATGCCCGACATGGTCGGAATGGTGGCCATGGAGATCCCGGATGCCATCATGCGGGCGTTACCGGTGCCATGCACCGCCATCACCTCAAACACGTTGATCATACCGGTTACGGTACCCAACAGACCCAGCATGGGACACATAGCTACCAAAGCAGCGATGATCAACATGCGGGCACTCAGCTGGACCCGAGCCTGAGACAGCAGGGTTTCGCGAACGCGGTGGGCGGTCCAGGACTTACGTTCTGGACGCGCCTGCCACTGTGCGATGAGCTCGGCCTCGATCTTTGGATACGCAGTTCTCAAAAAGATGAAGCGTTCCAACATCAGGATCCAAGTCACGGACAGCGCCGCGGCGACCAACCAGAGGACATCGCCCCCGGTGGCCATGAAATCCCTGACCGACTCGAAGAGTTCCATCAGGAAATCCATCATTACTTGTTCCCCTGCTCCGCGTGAGCGGCGATCAAACCAGTAGATTGGGCGTCAATGACTTCTTGTACCGCTTTAGCACGGCCAGAAACCAGAGCGTGCATCAGCAACAGAGGCAGTGCCGCGATCAGACCCATAACGGTGGTTACCAGCGCCATGGAGATACCGCCAGCCATGATCTTCGGGTCACCGGTACCGAACAGGGTGATGTTCTGGAAGGTGGCGATCATACCGGTTACGGTACCCAGCAGACCCAGCATTGGCGCGATAGCGGCCAGTACTTTGATCAGGCTGATGCCCATTTCGATGCGTGGCGTTTCCTTCAGGATCGCTTCGTCGACCTTCAGCTCCAGCGTCTCGGTGTCCACGTTGCGGTTGCTGTGGTACGCCTTGAGGATGCGGCCCAGGGCGTTGTCGCCAGGGTTGCTCAGATCTTGCATCTGCTTCTTGATCTTGGCGGACTCGATGGTCAGCACAATGATACGCCAGATGGCCAGGATGAAGCCGAAGATCAGCAGACCGGCGATGATCTTACCGACGGTGCCACCGTTCTCGAAGTGCTCTTTCATGTTGGCTTTCTGGGTGTAGACCGCCAGCAGAGGACCACGAGAAGGGTCAACGTACAGATCAACCAGATCGCCCGCATTGGCACTGTCGAAGTTGCCAATGGTGCTTACCTTGTAGCCTTCTGGCTGACGAGGCAGGGCAACGATCTTGCCAGTTTCTGAGTTGTAGGTCAGGAACTGACCGTCAGACATCAGGTTGAACGCACCAACACGGGTTACGGTCTGAACGTTGGTCTCACCTTCGGTGTTGGTCACATCCGCTTCGAACTGGGAGATCTTGGCAGACTGAGTCATCTCGGTCTGCAGACCGATCCACAGCTCTTCCAGCTCAGTGATGGTCGGCAGCTCTTGCGCTTGCGCAATGCCCGCCATTTCCAGATCACGGCCAGCGAACTCAGCGGAGATCAGGGACATGTTCAGGCCACCGGCCAGATCGCCAGAGATCTGACGTACCACACCGAACATCTCACCCAGGTTACCTACGGCGTTAGACAGGTCGTTTTCCAGCTGGTTGAGCAGACGCTCACCATCCAAAAACTCCTGGGCCAAACGCTCGCCACGGGCGGTTTCTTCGTTGTGGTCACGCTCAGCTTGATTCATCATCGCTTTACGGTCAGCGTTGATCGCAGTGAAAGCGGCTTCGCGCTCAGCGTTGATCTTGGCTTCCGCAGCGCGGGAGGTCTTAACGTTGTTCAGCAGCTGGTCCAGAGTCAGACCGCTAGCAGCAGTTTCAGCCTGTACTGGCAGTGCAAAGGACGCCGCCATAACTGCAGCAGTGATAAGCTTTTTCATCATTTTTCTCACTTAGCAACTTTGATCGGCAGTTTGATCAGATCCGGCGCCGCTTGGTTGTTAGCCATGGAGATGGCATCGGACAGAGCGCGCATTTGGCCACTTTCCAGATCTTTCCAGCTGCGGGCATCATTGTCCCAAACCCAACCGCGGGTCTTATCCAGCGACTGCGCCATGAAGGAAACGCGACCGGCGTAGAAGTAATCCACCACCAGCTCATTGCCATCGATGTTCAAGTTACCCACGTAAGAACCGATACGGGAACCGTACTCGTTCTCGATCTGGTAAGCCTCCATCACCAAACGGTATTTCTCCGCGGTAGAGGTGTTGGCTTCGTCCATCACTTCATGCAGACGCTTGACGCGGTCGGCACGCTCTTGGGCCAGGAAAGGCACGTCGATCTGAACGAACTGATCGATGGTGTCGATCATGCGGTACATCAGCGGCACAACGCCCTGAGCGGTCGCGGTGATCCCAGCGATCTGCTCTTCCAGCGAGGCTTGAGCACGTTTTTGATCTTCAACCAAGCGAGCAACGTGGTCGTTATAAGCTTTTAGAGTTTCAGTCTCATCGACCTTGCGACGGTAATCGCTCAGCAGGTCTTGGCTCTGATCGTCCAGCTTGTCGATTTTTGCCTGAGAGGTAGCTGCAGCATCGTGGATCTGCTTGTCAGCATTCTGCAGCTCGCCAATGGCGTTTGACGCCATCGCGGTGCCGCCAAAGGACAGCGCTACGCCCAAGGCTAGGGCAGAGAACGGTTTTGCTTTCATGGTATTAAAACAACCCAATTGAATGAAAAACAAAAAAGAGGGGTCAATCCCCTTCTTGAAAACTCGCGAAAAAATTCAGTAAGTCGATTGGAATTCTCTGACAGATGTTTACAAATGTCGAGCCCATATCACTATAGATCTCACCGCAATCAAGGTTATTTGCCAAATAAGCAACCCAAGCCAGCAAAACCAGTAAAACCTGAGATCGACATCACACTCCCGATCCAACAGAAACGATCCGTTGCTTTCTTTCAGGTGTTTTTTGATTACATTCAAACGGTCATCGCTGTGCACCCGATCTGCATCACCATTCGCAATTCCAAGGCGCATCCGCATTGTTCTAATTTGCGAACACTCAGTCTGCTTTTTGCGTTAAATAAGTCTCGCCTATTCGTTCCAATCGCCTGCCCTCGTTAGCTTTCCCGTTTTTACCGCCAGAATGGATAAAGGTGCCCAGCCAATGGGCTCTCGGGCGGAGTATGGTCTTCTTGATTAGACCACGATGACTCCTATAAAGGCTGGATCGCCCCCATATCCCCCAATTGCCTACACACAAGTTCGCATCACTAGCGCACAACTCCCCCTTACGGCACTTACCAAACCAAAACACAATCAACCAACTCTTTACATAAATGCGTTAAAAATCGGACCTCTAAAAAAACGCGAAATAAGCGCAACTGGCCAAAAGAAATATTTATGAAATAATGCCGCCGCAAAATTAAAGGGCGCACAGATAAGCGTACGACCCACCAATACTTTCAAATCCCTATCGGATGAAGTTTGAGAAATATGAACTCTAAAAAGATGTTTAAGCCGAGCCAATTGGCTCTGGCAACTGCCTTTGCCTTAGGTCTGGCTGGTCAAGCCGCCGCCAGTGAAACCGCTTCTTCCATGCGTGGTGCCATCGTTGGTCCAAACGGCCAAGCCGTGTCCGACGCCACCATCACCATTATCCACCAACCAACCGGTACCGTGACCGAGCTGGATGCCAACGATAACGGGATTTTTAACGCCCGTGGTCTGCGCGTTGGTGGTCCGTACGCTGTCGTTATCTCCTCAGATACCTTCCAAGATGAGTATCAAGAAGGCCTGTACATCGGCGTCGGTGAAGCCTTGCGCTTAAACACCCAATTGAAAACTAACGATGGCGTCGAGCGCATCGTAGTGTCCGGCTCCTCCCTGCCGTTCCGCACTGCAGGGTCCAACTCCGAGTTCGGCGAAGACGACATCGCCAGCGCACCCGGTACGAACCGCGACCTAAAAGACGTATTGCGCCAAAACCCTATGGCCAACGTATCCTCCGACGGCTCTCGCATGTCTGTTGCGGGTATCAACCCGAAATTCAACTCCTTTGTTGTTGATGGTGTAGGTCAGAACGACGACTTCGGCCTAGCTAGCAACGGGTACCCAACTCAACGCTCCCCGATCTCCATCGACGCGGTAGAGTCCGTAGCTCTGAATACTTCGCCAATGTCAGCCCGCTACGGCGGCTTTTCTGGTGCTCAGGTAAACGCGGTAACCAAATCCGGCACAAACGAACTGTCCGGTACCATGTTCTACGAGTACGCGGGCGACAATTTGGCAGGCAAGCCAGAACAGACCAATGGCAATCGCTCCGCTCAAGATTTCGAAGAGAGCACTTTTGGTGGCACCATTGGCTTGCCACTGATCAAAGATCGTCTGTTCTTTTTTGGTTCCTACGAGCGCTTTGATTCCCCTCGCGATAACTACTACGGCGCTTCAGACGATCCAAATTTTGATCGTGACAGTGGTGTTAACTCCGAGCAACTGGAGCGCGTTATTGCTGCAGCCGCCGGCTACGGTCTGAACGATTTGGGCGACTACGCCCGCCAGCAAAACTCCAAGGACGAGAAGATCCTGGCCAAGCTGGATTGGAACATCAACGACGATCACCGTGCGTCCTATACTTACCAGCGGACCGACGGGCAGTCCACCAGCGGAACCTCCACCTCCAGCTCTTTCCGCTTCGCTTCTCACTGGTTTGAAACTCGCCAGAAGCTGGAAACTCACGCTTTTAACCTGTACTCCGACTGGACCCACAACCTGTCTACCGACCTGAAAGTGGCCTACAAAGATCAACGTAACGAGCACAACCCGGTACATGACCTAGGTATTGGCTCTGTTGAGATCACGACTGTAGGTGACGACGGCCAAAACAAGTCCATCATTTTCGGTACAGAGCGCAGCCGCCACGCCAATGAACTGGACAACCAGAACTTAGAGATCCGATTCGTTGCCGACTACCAATTGGGTGATCATGCTCTAGCATTTGGTGTTCAGCACAACCGTCTGGATATCTTCAACCAGTTTGCTCAGGATGCTCTAGGCCGCTTCCGTTTCGACAGCATTGAAAACTTCGAAAACGGTCAGCTGGATCGCTTTGACTGGAAAGGCACCCGCTCTGGCGACATCGATGACGCCGGTGCGTCCTTCGATATGAACACTACCGCGCTGTTTGTCGAGAACACCTGGGACGTGACCTACGATCTGGAGTTGACCTTCGGTCTTCGTTACGAGCGTATCGGCATGTCCGACACCCCTGAGCTGAACGAGAACTTCGTGAAGCGTTACGCTGGTGAAACTCACCATGGTGTGTATGTATCCGAAAACATCGGTAACACCACCACCTTTGACGGCCAAGATATCTGGCTGCCACGCTTCGGTGCCAAGTACCAGCTGACCGACGACATCGCCCTGCGCGGTGGTGTTGGCCGCTTTGCCGGTGGTTACCCGAACGTATGGATGTCTAACAGCTTCTCCAATGATGGTCACACACTACTGACTGGCTCTGGCTGGCGCAGCGATGCTTGGGGCGACTGGGACGGTCAATTCACCCTACCAGACGAACACTGGGGTGAACTACCAGAGGGCTCTGAGGGCTTCGTCAACGCCATCGACGAAAACTTCAAGCTGGCATCCGATTGGCGCTTTAACCTGGGCTTCGATGCCAATCTGGATCTCGGCCTGCTAGGTGACAACTGGTACTTCGGTGGTGAATACCTGTACATCAAACGTGAAAATGACATCAAGTATGTTGATCTGGCGCGTAAGGCCGTAGAGCGCGATGGCGAACACGCCGCCGACTTTACCGGTCGCAAGCTGTACCAGAACTACGACTACCTGACCGAAGAAGTTTGTAGTGCAAGCTATGGCTGTCGTTACGATCTGATGCTGACCAACGCAGACGAAGATGGCTACTCTGAGGTACTGTCTCTGGCCTTGAGCAAGCAGTTTGACAACGGCCTGCGCTTCTCTGCCGCTTACGCTCACCAGAACGTTAAAGAAGGTAACCAAGGTAGCTCCTCCACTGCCAACTCCAACTACGAGTTTGCCTGGAGCGACTACGACCGTCACAGCACCGCTCTGGGCACCAGCCCGTACGAGCAGAAGCACCGTGTCACCATGACCCTAGGTTACGACGCAGAGCTGTTAGCTGGCTACAACTCCAGCTTCAACTTCTTCTACGAAGCAACCTCTGGCGATAACTACAGCTACACCATGCGTGGCTGTGGCATGGACTGCGGCAGCTTGAACGCCGATGCGGCTTGGAACGACGGTAACGTACTTGCGTACATCGCCTCTCAAGCCGATATCGATGCAGGCCGCGTGATCCTGGATGGCATGACCCAAGACCAATACTTCGCTGCCGTTAATGGCGCGGGCCTGACCCACGGTGCCTACGCTCCGAAAGGTGCTGGCAACCTAGATTGGAACCACCGTCTGGACTTCCGATTCCTGCAGCAGCTGCCGGGCTTCACTGCCAATCACCGCGCTGAGATGTACTTCGATATCAGCAACGTGCTGAACCTGCTGAACTCCGATTGGGGCCAGCAGCAGTACAGCCAGTACGGCTCCAAGCGTCTGATGGACTACAGCTACGATGCGGTCAACGACACCTACACCTACAGCAGCCTGAACACCGGCGATGCGGGTACCGTCTCCCAACGCGCTTCCGCTTGGGAAATGAAACTGGGTGTTCGCTACCGCTTCTAAGCCATAGTCGATACACTGCCAACCGGCCGCTTTGCGGCCGGTTTTTTTACATCAGATACGCACTAAGTTGCACAAGGAATTAAACGCAATGCGACTGTTTTTGGGCCTTCTCTTTACCGTTCTCATAGCGGGCTGCAGCAATACCTCGCCCAACGCTGAACAACGTGAGCCGCACCTGCTGTTGATCTCCGTCGATGGCTACCGCTACGACTATAACGCCATCCACCAACCGCCCTTCCTCAGCCAGTTTGAGCAACAAGCAGCGGTGATCGAGAAAATGGCCCCCAGCTTCCCGACCAAAACCTTCCCCAACCATCTGACCCTGGTCACCGGCCTGCTGCCGGAAAACCACGGCATCGTCTCCAACGGCTTCCATAACCCGGCGCTGGGTGAGGACTACTTCCTGTCCCGTGCCGAAGCCGTCACCAATGGCGACTTCTACAGCGGCATTCCGTTGTGGTCTTTGGCCGCCGAGCAAGGCATGAAGTCCGGCACCTACTTCTGGCCCGGCAGTGAGGCCAAGATCGCCGGTCATCGTCCGACCTATTACACCGCCTATAACCATGTCGAAGATTTCCAGATCCGCATCGATCAGATCGTCGAGTGGTTCGAACTGCCACAAGGCGAGCGCCCTCAGTTTGCCACCCTCTATTTCCACGAAGTGGACAGCATGGGTCACTACCATGGCGCGACCTCTGAGCAGGCCCGTGATGCGCTGCATAAAGTGGATGCCGCCGTGGCACAATTGGTTGAACGCCTCAATGCGCTGGCCGATACGCAGAACATGGATCTAAACATCATCATCACCTCAGATCACGGCATGAAAGATCTGGCCAAGCTGGATCGGGTCTTTATGGATGAGGTGATGGCTCAGGAGCCCGGTTTGAGTGAACGCCTGCGCCTGATCGGCACCGGCCCTGTCACTCAGATCTACGCTCAGGGCGAGGACAAGGCTGCCGATCTGGCGCGGATGATCGAACTGTTCCAGGACATACCGAACATTGAGATCTATAAGCGCGAAGACATTCCGATGCGTCTGCTCTTCAAAGGCCATGTCGCCATCGGTGACGCCATTATCCTGACCAACGAAAGCTACTTGGATAACGCCGAACGCCCCACCACCTTGATGGGCAATCATGGCTTTGAAACCGCCGCCGTACCGGAAATGAACACCTTGCTGATGGGCGTCGGTCCGGCCTTTGAATCTGGCGCACGCATCGAGTCGGCCGACAACATCCATGTCTACTCGCTGATGGCAGAGATCCTCGGCCTGAGCATTGACCATAAAATCGATGGCGAGCTGGCCCCGCTAGCGCCACTGCTGGCCCAATAACAAAGAGCAACCTTTTAAGTAACGGCTGCGCTCCAGCCGTTTTTTTACTGGAAGAGAAACCATGCGACCTATATTTGCTTTGTTTGCGGCCATGGCGCTCAGCGCCTGTGGTACGCAACCGCCTAGTCAACCCGAAGAGAAAGCCCACCTGCTGCTGATATCCATCGATGGCTACCGCTACGACTACAACGAACTGCACCAGCCACCGGCACTGTCCGCCTTCGCCGAACAAGGCGCCATGGTGGAAAAGTTGGCTCCGGCTTTTCCGACCCTAACCTTCCCTAACCACGTGACGCTGGTCACCGGTCTCTTGCCGGAAAATCATGGCATTGTCGGCAACAGTTTCTACAGCCCAGACATGCAAGATGTCTACCGAGCGGGTAAAACCGATATGGACGGCCGTTACTACGGTGGCGTGCCACTGTGGTCTCTGGCTGAGAGCCAGGGGATGACCGCAGCAACCTACTTCTGGGTGGGCTCTGAGGCGGAGATCGCCGGTTACCGGCCCAGCTACTGGAAACCGTTCGAGTACATCGAAGACTTCCAGCTTCGGGTCGATCAGGTCGTCGAGTGGTTTTCCATGCCTGAGGATGAACGTCCACAGGTGGTGAATCTCTACTTCCACGAAGTGGACAGCGCAGGTCACCGCTTTGGCCCGGATGCACCAGAGACCCGCGATGCACTGCACAAGGTGGACGCGGCACTGGGTCAATTGATGGCACGCCTTGATGCGCTGCCCCACGACATCAATGTGATCATCACCTCCGATCACGGCATGGCCAACGTCGAGCAAGATCCCCGCTACAACACCGACGATGTGCTGCGCGATCATCCCGAGCTGAAAGAAAAGTTCATGATGCGCGGTACCGCCGCAGTCAATCACATCCACAAAATGGATGGTGCCACCGAAGCGGATCTGGATCAGATCGTTGCGCTATTTAACGCCACCGAAGGGGTTGAAGCCTACAAGCGTGCCGACGTACCACTGCGCCTGCGATTTAAAGGCCATAACGCCGTTGGCGACGCCATCATTGTCACCAACGATCATTACCTGACGTATGATGGTGCCCGCCCGGGCCCTATCGGCATGCACGGTTACGAAACCGCCGCCGTGCCAGAGATGAACACCCTGCTGATGGCCAAAGGTCCGGCCTTCGAAACCGGTGCCCGCATCGAAGCTGCGGACAACATCCATCTGTATCCACTGATGGCCGAGATCCTGGGGCTGACCATTGAACATGAGATCGATGGCGAGTTTGAGGTGCTTGCACCGCTGCTGGCCGAGTAACGACACGCAACAGATAGAAAAACGGAGCCCTATGGCTCCGTTTTTTATGGCACTCAATCGACTTCAAGACCAATAGCGTGCTTTAAGCTTGCGCTTGATCAGCTTGCCGGTATCGCTGCGAGGCAATTCGGCGACAAAGTCGACGCTCTTAGGGCACTTAAGCTTGGCGATCTGATCTTTACAAAACGCAATCAGCTCCACTGCCAGATCCGCATCCCCTTCCCAGTCCGGCTGCAGCTGCACCACGGCTTTAACGCTCTCACCAAACTCCTCATCCGGCACACCGATCACGGCAACATCGGCCACCGCCGGGTGCATGATCAAAGCATTCTCGGTCTCCTGCGGGTAGATGTTCACCCCTCCGGAGATGATCATATTGCTCTTGCGATCGGTCAAAAACAGATAGCCTTGCTCGTTTACATAGCCCACATCCCCCAGGGTCGACCAGCCGTTTTTCAAAGTCACCGACGCGGTCTTTTCGGGCGCCTTGTGATAGGCAAACGGATAGGGACTGGCAAAGTAGATGGTGCCGGCCTGATCCGCTGGCAATTCTTGCCCGCTTTCGTCGTCAACAATGTGCAGCTCACCCACAATCGGCCGCCCCACGGAACCGGGATTGGCCAACCACTCCTGCGGGGTAATAAAGGTCATGCCGTTGCCTTCCGAGCCAGTGTAGTACTCGAAGATCTTCGGACCCCACCAATCGATCATCTGCTGTTTAACCGGAATGGGACAGGGAGCCGCGGCGTGCACCGCCACCTGCAAGCTGTCCAAGCGGTACTTGGACCGCACCGTGTCATCCAGTTTGAGCATCTTGATGAACATGGTGGGCACCCACTGGCTGTGGGTGATCTGATATTGGTCGATGGCCGCCAACGCCGCTTCCGCCTCAAAGCTTTCCATCACCACCACAGTGGCCCCCAGTCGGGTATACGCCTGCAACCAATATAGCGGCGCGGCATGGTACAGCGGAGCTGGCGCCAAATAGGTGGCCGCACTGCTGGCGCGGAACATCTGCTGCTGCATACCGGGGAAGCCCGCCGCGCTGTTGCCCTCGCCCAACGGACCGGGCATAAACGGACGGCTGATCCCCTTAGGTTTGCCCGTCGTCCCCGAGGAGTACATCATGTTCAGCCCTTCGCACTCATCGTCGATGCGCTGTGCTGGCATGGCATCGCGCTCGGTTTCAAACCGGCGCAATCCCGCCACATCGCCGCCCACCGAGAAGCCAGGACAGCTCAGCTTTAATCCGTCGATGGACAGCTTGGCGGCCACCTTGGCCGACACCACAAACGCCTTGGCGTCGCAATCGTCGATCATATACGCCGCTTCCTCGGCAGTGAGCCCGATCGGTACCGGCGTAAAGTACAAGCCGGAGCGCAACGCCGCCCAACTGACCGCCAGATATTCCAAGCTGTTTTCCGCCATCACCGCGATGTGATCGCCGTTCTCCAGCCCCAGGGAGCGCAGCAGCTGTGCCCCCCGGTTACTGACGTCTTCCAGCTGAGCAAAGGTCAACTGCTCGCCGCTGCCGGCCATAATAATGGCGGGCTTGTCCGGCGTGCTGCTCGCATAGGTACAGGGGTGTAAGCTCATCGTATTCATCCTTGTCGAAATATGGACTCTGGGTCGTGTCGAAAGTGAGCCACCACTTACAGTCCGGTGGGCAGTTCATTAAAAGGCACGGTTTTGTCCTCACGACTCTCTTGCGGCATCTGCAGCACCTGCTCGGCGATGATATTGCGCAGCACTTCGTCGGTACCGCCGGCCAGTCGCACCCCAGGGGAGAACAAAAACTCTTTCTGATAATGCGCCTGCATACGGGCCAACGTGGGATCGGTGATCACCCCGGCCTGCCCCAGCAGTTGCACCGCATAGCGGTTGATCGCCTGATTCATCGGCGCCGCCACCAACTTGGCGATGGAGCCCTCAGGTCCTGGCATCGCCCCTTTGGACAGCGCGGTCAAAATGCGGTTATTGGTGTGCTTCAGGCCCGCATAACGGACATACCAGTCCGCCATATGGCTGCGCACCATGCCATCGTCAATGGCAGGTTTGCCATTGATCTGCAGGCTCTTGCTCAGTTCATGGAAGCGGGCAAAGCCGGTCGGCTGCGCATTTCCCACCGCCAGACGCTCATTCATCAACACCGTCAAACAGCCCTTCCAGCCGCCACCGATCTCGCCGAGCACCTGATCGTCCGACACCACCGCGTCGTTAAAGAACACCTCGGAGAAGTGGCCGCCACCATCCGCCTGCTTAATGGGACGGGCGTCTACGCCTGGCTGCTTCATATCGATAAAGAACAGGGTCAAACCCTTATGTTTCGGCACGGTGGGATCGGTACGGCACAGCACGATACCGTAATCGGCAAAGTGCGCCCCGGAGGTCCAAACCTTCTGGCCGTTGATCCGCCATTTATCCCCGTCCCGCTTGGCGGTGGTACGCAGCGCCGCAATGTCCGATCCCGCCGAGGGTTCGGAGAACAACTGGCACCAGACGTCTTGACCACTGGCCAAACGCGGCAGGTATTGCGCCTTCTGTTCATTACTGGCAAACGCCATCAGCGCTGGCGCGCACATGCCCAAACCAATGGTGAAGAAGTCATCCAGCTCATCGTACTGGGCCACTTCCTGGCGCCAGATCACCTGCTCCATCGGCGTACCACCGCGACCGCCCAGGACTTTCGGCCAGGCGATGGCGCCCCAACCAGCCGCGGCTTTTTTGCCCTGCCACTGCTTAGCGTCCGCCAGTTTAGCCTCGTCACTCAGGGCCATCTTGCCCGGCTCTCCCGCTTGCTTTCGCTGGGCATTGGCCGCCAACCACTCTTGTACTTCAGCGCGGAACTCGGCTTGTACCGCCGTATCGTTAAAATCCATGATCTTTCTCCCTTAAACCTGCTCGGTGGTTTTCAGCGCATCCACCAACTTGTGCTTCCACACATCTTCACCGCCGATCAGCCCATCAAGCCAGGCCGCGCGGCGATAGTGCAGGTGACAATCGAATTCCCAGGTAAAGCCATTGCCGCCGTGAACCTGAATGTTCTCCGCCGCCGCCAACGTGTAGGCCTGACAACCGGCAACTCGAGCAGTAGCCGCCGCCAAGGGCAGATCTGGCGCGTCCTCCGCCAGCGCCCAAGCGCCGTACATGGCGTTGGCGCGCAGCAGCTCAATCGCGGTAAAGACATCCGCCAGCTTGTGCTTGATCGCCTGAAAACTCGCGATGGGTTTAGAGAAGGCGTAACGCCCCATGCTGTAAGCCACACTGGCCTGAAGACAGGCACCGGCACCACCAAGCTGCTCAAACGCCAGCAACACCGCCGCCCGATCAAACAACTGACTCTGCAATCCTGGCGCCTGACCTGAAGCACCGAGGCGCTCCGCCGGGGTCGACTCAAACTGGATCAGTGCGGCGCTGCGGGTGGGATCCAGGGTATCGACGGTTTTACGCAGCGTTGGCGCCAGCGCAACCACAAACCAAGAATCAACAAGCTCATCGTTTTCGGCCTCCTCAGCCTGCACCTCTTGCGCTCGTACCAGAGCAAAGTCCGCTGCCATGCCATCGGCGACGGGCAGCTTAATGCCGGAGATCGCCCCATCCTGATACACGCAAGGCGTGTCGCCATCACTGATCGCGACCGTACCAATGACCGCGCCTTCGGCAAGCTGCGGCAACCAGTGTTGTTTCTGAGTGTCGCTGCCTGCCAGCAGCAGGAGCTCTGTCGCCAGATAACTGGAGCTGGCAAACGGCGTCGGTGCCAGGCTCGCCCCCAACTGTTCTGCGATCACGCACTGGGCCAACTGGCCCATGCCAAGACCGCCATACTGCTCAGGGATGGCCACCGCGGGCCAACCCAACTCCACCATCTGTTGCCACAACTGGGTATCGTACTGCGCCTCGCTATCGAGCACGCCACGCACCCGTTCGATGCTCGCGTGTTCACGCAACATCACTTTGGCCTGCTTGCGGATCATCTTATGTTCGTCGGAAAAATCGAAATTCATGCTTCGGTCCTTTTCTCTACTGTCCTTTGCGTTGCAGTGGGCTTAAACAAACTGCGCATCGCGTTCGGCCATATCCCACAACAGTTGGGGCGGCGTGAATTGTGCGCCATAGCGTTCGGCCAGTTGCTGGGCGCGCTGAGCAAAAGCGCGAACGCCATAGGCATTAATAAACTGGAAGACGCCGCCGGTATTGGGTGGGAAGCCAATACCGAAGATGGAGCCGACGTTGCCGTCCGCGGCGCGCTCGACCACGCCCTCCTCCATCGCCCGCACCGCTTCAATGCTTTGGCAAAACAGCAGGCGATCCTTAATGTCTTCAAACGGGATCTCGGTGTAGCCTTCGGGGGCGAAATGGGTTTTCATCCCCGGCCAGATCCGCTTCGTGCCTTTTTCCGGGTAGTCGTAGTAACCCCCACCAAAGGCTTTACCTTGACGGTCAAACTCCTCCACCATGCGCCCGACTAAGATCGCCGCCGCGCTCTCCGGCAGCGTCTTACCCTGCGCCTCGGCATCCGCTTGCATCTGCTGGCCGTTCTTGTAAGCCGTGGCCTGACTGATCTCATCGATCGCCGCCAGCGGGCCCACCGGTGAGCCATTAAACTTGGCCGCATTCTCAATCAAGACGGGATTGATCCCCTCCAGCACCATGGCCGCCCCTTCGCTGATAGTGGTGCCGATCACCCGGGTGGTGAAAAAGCCCGGCGCGTCGTTGACCACAATGGGGGTTTTACCCAGGCGCTGGGCCAGATCAAACGCGGTGGCCAGCGCCGCGTCCGAGGTTTGCTCACCACTGATGATCTCCACCAACGGCATCTTCTCGGCGGGCGAGAAGAAGTGCATGCCAATGAAGTTCTGCGGACGCTTGGAAGCGTGAGCCAGTTCGGTGATCGGCAGTGCCGAGGTATTGGAGGCAACGATGCATTGCGGTCCCACCGCGCTCTCTACTTCCGCGGTCACCGCCGCTTTGATTTTGCGATCTTCAAACACCGCTTCAATCACGATGTCGCAACCGGCCAGATCGGCCGCCTCCGCCGTCGGATGGATCAAGCCCAAGATCCGCTCGGCCCCGGCCGCATCGATGCGACGATTTTTCTCACACACCGCCGCTGCATAGCCTTTGCCTTTATCCGCATTGGCCTGATTGATGTCCTTAAGCACCACCTGCAACCCGGTTTTCGCGACAGCAAACGCAATGCCCGCCCCCATCTGACCGGCGCCGATGATCCCGATCTTGCTCAGCTCACTGCGCGGCAATTTCGGCCGACTGGCACCGTTGTTGATGTCGCCCAGCTGAAAGAAGAAGGTGCGGATCATGTTCTTGGCGGTCTGACTGGTCATCAGGTTAAGGAAATAGCGGGTCTCGATATTCTGCGCCGTATCGAAATCCACCTTGGCGACGTCATGGGCGCAGGCAAAGATCGCCTTGGGGGCCGGAAAGTTGTTGTTGGTGTTGTTCATCACCCCAACCGGACCAAAGTAGATCAGCCCCTCCAGCGCCTGACTCTTCTGTTTGTCCGCTGGCGAGCCGCCGGGAATGGCAAAGCCTTTCTCATCCCAGGGCTGACGCGCCTCGGGGTTAGCCATGATCCAGGCTTTGGCTTTGGCGTGCATCTCCACTTCGTCAGCGGCGAGCTGGTCCACCCAGCCCTTCTCCAAGGCCGCTCTTGCCTTGAACTTGGCCCCGCTGGACAACCAGGGAATGGCTTTCTCCAGACCAAACAGGCGCACGGTCCGGCATATGCCACCGGCACCAGGCAGCAGCCCAAGCTGTGCTTCAGGCAGGCCGACTTCCAGCTTTTTGCTGTCGATCGCTACCCGGTGGTGACACGCCAGGCAGATCTCAAAGCCGCCGCCGAGCGCCGATCCGTTGATCCCCACCGCCACTGGCACACCAAGGGTTTCCAGACGACGCAGCGGCTGCTTGGCCTCATCGATTTTGGCAAATTGTTGATCCGCTTCTTCCGGGCTGAATTCGTTAGGAACCTGAAGCAGGGACTTGAGATCGCCACCGCCAAAGAAGGACTTCTTGCCGGAGCGCAGATAAACGCCGCGGACGCCGCCGTCGGCCACCCGCTGTGCGAGTTCGGCCACGGCCGACTGCATCGCCTCAATGTAGTCATAACCCATGGTGTTCACCGACACCCCAGGCTGGTCAAAGACCAGCTCAATGATCCCGTCGCTGTCTTGCTCTAATCGGATATAGCTCATGATCTGGCCTCCTTTAAACGCGTTCAATAATGGTGGCGATCCCGATCCCGCCGCCGGCACACAGGGTGATCAAACCCCGCTTCAGTTCCCGCCGTTCCAGCTCATCGAGCAGGGTGCCCACCAGCATGGCGCCAGTGGCGCCAATGGGGTGGCCCATGGCGATGGCACCGCCGTTGACGTTGATCTTTTCATCGGGAATGCCGAGATTCTTCTGATAGCGCAGCACCACCGAAGCAAAGGCTTCGTTGAGCTCAAACAGATCGATGTCATCCAGGGTCAGTCCGGCTTTGTCCAGTGCCTTGAGGGTGGCGGGCTCGGGACCGGCCAGCATAATGGTGGGCTCGGTGCCAGTGTTGGCACAGGCAACGATGCGGGCGCGGGGTTTCAGCCCTTGGGCCTGACCTGCGGCTTCGGTGCCCACCAGTACCAAGGCCGCGCCGTCGACGAGGCCGGAGGAGTTACCGGCGGTATGCCGATAGGGAATGGTGTCAATTTGCGGGTACTTAAACTTGGCCAGATCCGTGTGGCCATATTGGCCGAACATGGCAAAAGAGGGCTTGAGCTTACCGAGCTGTTCGGTGCTGATCCCCTCGCGTATGTGCTCATCTTTGGCCAGGATGGTGCAACCGTTCATGTCGGTCACCGGCACCACTGAGCGGTCGAAGTAACCCTGCTGCCAGGCGTTGGCCGCCCGCTGCTGGGACAGCTGGGCATAGCCGTCGAGTTGCTCTCGGGAAAATCCTTCCAACTCCGCAGTTAAGTCCGCCGCCAGCCCCTGGGAGATCCCGTAGCTGTGCATCGCAGTCCAGGGATCCCCTGCCGCCGCGCCGCTGGCGCCAATGCCGAGGCGCGACATGGATTCGACCCCACCCGCCACCACCAGCTCTTCAAAGCCGGAGCGGATCTTCATCGCCGCGATATTGACCGCGTCCAAGCCGCCGGCGCAGTAGCGGTGCAATTGAGCGCCAGTGGTGATGTCGTCCCAATCGGAGTAGACCAGCGCGGTCTTGGCGATGTTCTGGCCCTGCTCGCCCACCGGCTCACCGGTGGCCAGGATCATGTCGTCCACCTGACGAGTATCCAGCTCATTGCGCTGCTTGAGCGCCTTAAGCAGTGTGTTAACCAGATCCACCGGCTTCACTTCATACAGGCTGCCGCCGGGCTTACCCGGTGCGCCGGCTTTGCCACTGCCCCTTGGGGTGCGAATGGCGTCATAGATATAGGCTTCTGTGCTCATGCGTGTCCCTGCTCGCTAGTCTGTTCGGTTTATGTTGCTGAGGCTTAAACCGAGTATATTGAGCAGAAGTCGCACAACTCTGGTGCGCAGTGGCCCATCTTTGGTGCGCAGTGGCCAACATGCACCGGGAAAAATGAACCCGAGAATTGAGAGACAGAGAACGGATGACCGAGCACACTTCCGTGGCCACCATTGGCCGCATCATTGCATTGACGCTGGACGGCCTGGGCTGCGACGGCGATGCGGTGATTGAGCAAGCCGGTCTGGATCCCACCCACTCCTACAACCCTCATGCACGCTACCCTTCCGAGGCGGTGCAGGCGCTGTGGCGCATCGCGGCCCAGATCAGCGGCGATCCCGCCTTTGGCCTGCGGGTGCCCGGGTACAGCACCAACACCGTCAGCCCAGCCATGACTGCGGCGTTCGCCAGCAGCGAGACCTTGCGCGGCGCGCTGGATCGCCTCTGTCGCATGTTCCCCTTTGTGAATCATTACGGCGCACTGGTACTGGAAGAAAGAGAGGAAACGGCCTGGCTGGTGTATCGACTCAGTGCCGTGGAGCGGGCGACCATCGCCGATGAAGCGATGGATGCGCTGTTTGCGGCCATCGTGGTGGGCCTGCGCAACGCCATCTTGCCGGAGTTTGCGGTCAGCGCGGTCGAACTGATGCGACCGTTACCGGACGATCCGTCTGCCTATACCGAGCTGTACCGTGCCCCGGTGCTGTTTGACTGTGGGCAGGATCGCATCGGCCTGGCCAGCGCCCTGCTCGACCAACCCCTGCTCGGGGCCAATAATGAGATGGCGCAACTCAGCGAGCAGTTGATCGCCAACAGCATGAACACCCTGACCCAGTCGGATCTGATCACCCGTACCCGCGCCCTATTGCAGGAACGTCTGGCCGACGGTGAGCCGGATCAAGCGGAGATCGCCACCGCCTTACACCTCTCCAGCCGTCAGTTCCGACGCAAACTCAGCGCACTGGGCACCGGCTACAGTGCCCTGCTGGCGGACTGCCGTCATAAGATGGCCAAGAAGTACCTGCTGCAAAATACCCTGCCCCTATCCGAAATCACCCAACGGCTGGGCTTCTCCGACCAAAGCAACTTCTCTAAGGCCTTCAAGCGCTGGGAGGGGGAGAGCCCGGCACAGTTTCGCCAACGCCACAGCTGAACCAACGTCCTGTCGAGCATGCGCGGGACAAACAAGCGGAAGCAGCTCACGCCCTGCCGATAATCCACTTTTCTGGCCCACTAAGAGCAGGCACACTGACCGCCATAAATCGGCTCGTTAGAGCCCCGCTTCGCTGGAATAACAAGACCATGAAACTACGCCCCCTGCTCGCTCCCCTGCTCGCCGCCCTCTGTCTGGCCACTCCGGTACACGCCCGTACCGCCGCCGAACCCATCGACATGGAAGGCATGCTGTTTGCTGGCAAAAACGAACGAGGCCAGTTTCTTGAATATCGCCTGTTGTCAGAGGGCCGTTTGCATTTCTGGCTCCTAACGCCACAAGGCGTGCAGCTGCCCGCCCGCGATGCCAAAATCCGCTGGCGCCAAGAGGGGGAGAGCGTCGTCTTTCATAACCCGGAAGGGTTGAGCGTGCGCTTTACCCGGGACGGCCGTTGCCTGGATGGCCAAGCCATGCTGTTTCCCGATAACAAGGGCGGCGATATCCAATGGCCCGCGGTGCTGGATCAGATCCCAAAATCCAACTATGCCCTGCTGGAAGACAACCCCTGGATGATGGCCAGAGAGCTGCTGACCTTCGAAAGCCGCTGCATTGAGTGAGCCGCAAGAGGTTTGTCAACGAGGGTCGGCTTGCAGCAAGCTTACCCTCCTATTTGACGACCTGCCTGACGGCATCCTGGAACAATCGCAACAACATCGCCGCCACCGCCAATCCCTTGCTGAGCAAGCCGCCAAACAGCAAGGTCGACGCACAGACGTAATATTTCCAGGGTGGCAACAGTCGGCCTCGCATCAAGCTCACTGCCAGATAAGCCCCCAGTCCCAACCAAAGGGCATTAAGCAGTAGCAATGCGGCGGTCACCAGCTGGGCCTGATAGGGTGCCAGCTCGCTAAATTGTCGTGACACCATGGCCACGAGCTCCGGCGCTTGCCATAGACTCATCAATAGATTGCCCACATTGACCGCCAGGATCACCGCCCCCAAACCTTGACCGAACTGAGGTGCCTTTGCTTTCAACATCATTCCTGCCCTCATGAAAAAGGCGGAGTCTAGCAAGCTATCGTGACAAACCCAATGGCTTAAACCGAACGCCTCCTGCCCACCGAACGGGCATCGCCCCCCTCTTGGCTGCGTCAAGTGAACTGAAGTGAAGTCGCGTGTCGTAGCCTTGTTTTCAGGCGTGTCTTTGATACATTCAAACAGTGGTATGATGACTTTTTCTCATGAAATTCGCCAGGAACGGCGCTGCTAAGCGCCATTCATACCCCGACAACTCGGCTCATGTTCGTTCATTCCCCCAGCTCACAAGGATGTGAAAATGGCGACAATCAGCGAGAACAGCGATCCATCAAAACTGACTACCTAAACCGGTTTGAGAGCGGCTCCACTGAGCCTCTGCTCTTTACGGTGAGCGCGATCGCAACCGGTGCAGAAGCCAGAGAAATAAACCGGTTACTCAAAGCCACACTGCCGGTCCAGCAGATCCGCACCAGCAACAGCCTGTTGCCTTTCTCCTCAAGAGCCACAGCTTACCGATTAACCCCAAAGGCGGTCACGCCGGATTACCTTACGCGGATCCTGGAACTCGAACAGCAGTTACAACACCGATTCGGAGTAAAGATCCAACTCGAGCAACGGCCATAAGCGGCCGCAGGGCGACTCGGCGCTGGCGGTTATCCCCGAGGGGATAACCCAAGAGAGCCGCCCAAGCCAAGTGATATCGGTTACTGCAGGCCGCGGTGTTGCAACAAAGCCTCGATCTGAGGTGCCCGTCCCCGATATTGCTGATACAGACGATCCGGTGCCACCGTATCGCCACTTTCCAGCAGAGTCTTCAATTTGTTTGCCAGGTTAGGATCAAAGATATTCCCCGCTTCGACAAAGGCATTGAAGCCATCACAATCCAACACCGCCGAGTACAGGTAACTGTAATAGCCCGCGCTATAGCCGCCAGAGAAGATATGGGCAAACGCCGTGGAGCGGTACCGATAGGCGATGGCTTCCGGTAGTTGGATCTCATCGGCGATCTTCGCCTCAAAGGCCAACACATCCGGCTCTTCGGTCAGATCCAACGTGTGCCATGCCATATCCAGTAACGCGGCAGCGAGGAATTCACCGGTTTGAAACCCCTGATTAAATTGAGAAGCCTGTTGGATCTTATCGACCAGCACTTGCGGGATCACCTGCCCACTTTCCACATGCCGAGCGTAGTGCGCCAGCACCTCGGGCTGCATCGCCCAGTGCTCCAACACCTGAGAAGGGAACTCAACAAAGTCCCTTGCCACCGAGGTCCCCGCCAGACCGGGGTATTGGCATTGGCTCAGCAGTCCATGCAGCGCATGGCCGAATTCATGAAACAGCGTTTTGACGTGCTCAAAGCCCAGCAATACCGGCTCGCCGGCGGCAGCAGGCGGGAAGTTACAGACATTTTGCACGATGGGCCGGACCGGACCGTCAAACCCCGACTGCTGCCGGAATACCGTCATCCAAGCTCCGCCACGCTTGCTATCCCGGGTGAGGTAATCGCCAATAAAGATCCCAAGGTGTTGCCCCGCAGGATCGAGCACCTCCCAGGCCCGTGCCTGTGGGTGATACAGCGGCACATTATCCAGCGCACGAAAATCCAGCCCAAACAATCGGCGCGCCGTGTAGAAGGCCCCTTCAATGACATTGTCGAGGCTGAAGTAGGGCTTTAACTGTGCCTCATCCAACTCGAATCGTTGCTGACGCAACTGCGCAGCGTAAAACCACCAATCCCAGCCCTTTAAACCAAAATTGGCGCCTTGGCTATTCGCCAGCCCTTGCAGATCCGCCAGCTCCATCTGTGCGCACCCTAAGGTCGCCTGCCAGACTTGGCTCATTAACGCTTTCGCGTCTTCTGGGCTGCCAACCATTCTATCTTCCAGAATGTAATGCGCATGGGTCGCGTAGCCCAACAGGTTGGCACGCTCGAGCCGCAATGCCGCCTGACGCCGAAGGTTGGCTTTATTGTCCCGCTCGTTGTCGTTATCCGCTCGGTTTAGGTAGCCCTTATACAAGGTTTCCCGATGACCACGATATTGGGCATACGTCAAAAACGGGTAGAGCACGGTGCGATCACAACCAAACGCCCAATCACCCTCGCGTCCCAACTCGGCCCCCTTCGCGGCGGCCTGCGCGATCATCGCCTCAGGCAGTCCCGCCAGCTCGTCGGCCGACGTCACCCAAAGGACAAAGGCGTTGTTCTCCTCCAGCAAATTCTGGCCAAACGTCACCTGTAATCGCGACAATTCGGCGTTGATCTCGGCAAATCGTTGCTTCGCCTGCCCCTGCAACCGCGCCCCGCCCCGAACAAACTCCTGATAACGCTTGTCGGTGAGCCGCAAAGCTTCACCGGTAAGCGCTGATTTGTTCGACCAAACGGCTTCGATTCGAGCAAACAGTGCCGGCTCCAATCGAATCGCGTCATAGTGCGCAGCCACCACCGGCGTCCATTGCTGCTGCAGGGTCTGGCGAACGGCATTGGTATCCGCCGACACCAGATTGCTAAATAACGTCCAGATCTGGGTGAGCTGCGCCCCGGCGCGTTCCATCGCTTCGATGGTGTTGCCGAAGTTTGCTGGCTCATCTGAGTGGATAATGGCGTCGATCTCAGTCCGATGCTGCGCCATCGCCTGTTCCAGTGCAGGGGCGAGATCCGCGTCGCTGATCTGATCGAATGGTGGCAGGCCAAACGGCCCCTCAAACGGTTGTAGCAGTGGGTTCGGGCTCAATGCAGGACTCCCATCAAAGACAAAAAGAGGCACAGCATACCGCCTCTTAGCGCCCTGAGGGAGTCACCTCACCAGCGGAAGGCTTATTCACTGACTTTGATATGGATCCATTGTTACTCTGACCCCATTTAACCCGAAACATTGGTTACTAGCATGCGTTTCAGTCCGGACTCCAGCGCCCCCAAGGTCAAGGGCTTGGTCAAAAAGTCATCCATTCCCGCTTCCCGACACATCTTTTCATCCTGCGCCGTCACGTTCGCAGTAATGGCGACGATCAGTGCATGTTGACTTAATCCGGAACGGATCTTCTGACTTGCGGTGAAGCCATCCATCACCGGCATCTGACAATCCATTAAGATCACATCATAGCGACGCGCATCGGCCTGCTCCACAGCCTCCAAACCGTTGTTGCAGATAGCCGGTTTCTCGGCCCCAAGCTTCGCAAGAAAGACCTTCATTAACGCCTGATTGCTTTTATTGTCCTCCACCAACATCACCCGCCGCCCAGACAGGAGCCCAACCGTCGCCGACTCAACCTTGACCGGTGCTGGCTCAATGATGGTCTTACCCTGCTTCAACGGTAATATCAGGGAAAAAGTACTGCCCTTCTCGGGCTCGGATTCCACCTCCAGCCGCGCCGACATCAGATCCGCCAACTTCTTACTGATCGCAAGACCCAAGCCGGTACCGCCAAACCGGCGGGTGACTGAGGTATCCGCCTGGGAATAGGCATCAAAGATCGAGCTGATCACGTTCCTTTCCATGCCGATCCCGTTGTCCTTCACCTTCAACTCGAGCAGGAAGCCTTCGCTATCATGCCGCAAGCATCGAGCCGATACCGTCACCTTGCCATTGGGACTGAACTTCACCGCATTGCTGACCAGATTATTGATGATCTGTCCCATCCGCCCTTCATCGCCCAAGGCAAACTCGGGCAGATCGTCGGCAAGATCATGCAACAGGGTGACATTCGACGAGATGGCTTGGCCCGAGAAGGAGGACACCCGCTGTCGGATGGCGTCCTTAAGCGCAAAATTCACCGGCTCCAACTCCAGCTTGCTGGAATCCAGCTTTGAGAAATCCAAGACCTCATCGACAATGTGCAGTAGCGCGTAGGAGGCACTGGAGATATGGCTAAGGTGCTCTTTGAGCCCCTCAGGAAACTGCGCTTGTTCCTTCTCTAGCACATCGACAAAGCCAATAATGCTGTTGATCGGCGTGCGGATCTCATGGCTGGCATTGGCCATAAACTCACTGCGTGCCAACAGGGCCTTGCGTAATCGACCGTTGAGCTCCTCATCGCTCTGCTGTCGCTGGTACAGCTCGACATCGGTTTTTTGTAAGATCTCCGCCAACTCTGATAAGTCGCTGCGCTCAGTCTTACGGGTCACGAATTTGGCCTTGCCGGTTCCCATTTGACTCAGCTCCCGCAACACGCGCGTCAATGGATAGAGGAACAGTTGCGCCGCGTACAGGTAGATACAACCAAAGCCCGCGAAGAGAAACAGCAGGACAACGCCCGAGCGCACCATCAGATCTTGAAAAAACTGCGAGACGTCGTGGGACAACGAATAGTACAAACGCAGATCCCCAACCCTCAAATCGCCTTCCGTCACCATACATTGGGCGATCGGATCATAGGGCAATTGCTGCCACACAGGGCTGCACGCCGGCGTCTGCTCCGTGCGGCGATAACGAAAAGCGTGCTTCAAGCCCCCTAAGGTGAAAACCCCGTAGTTCACGTCGGTATGCTGAGCTAGCAGGCTGCTGATCGCCTCCTGCTCCATTCTCGGCTCGTCCCCAGCAACCAACAAGGTGCCAGCTTGCATCTCAAACAACAGCGCCAATTCACGCTGCTTTGCCACAAAATGATGCTCGGTGATCCAAAACCCCACCAGCAGTACCAAGACCAAAAATACCGTGGCTATGGCACTAAAGAGCTTTGCTGTTAGCCTGCGCATTTGCATACCTGCCCCGTCTCCCTACGTCCTCGTCCCTAACGGCAACCGTCCCGTTACCTCAAACTCGAGTGTAGTCCAGCTCACTGCTTCTCATTCCATCGCGGCCGATTTTTTCGACAAAAATCCGCACCCTCCGTCATCCTCCCATTCGAAGCTTCCTCGTCTGTCAGCGCATGAAAGCGTCCGGTGCTAACGCGATGACAAAAAGAGTACGTTACAATAAACACACGGGCTGAGGGCCTGGAATTGAATAAGGAGAACGGGAATGAACAGCCAATTTGTTGTCAGTATTACCGGTCCTGATCAGGCAGGCATACTCACGCACTTATCCAGCATCACCCATCAGTTAGGCGGCCGCTGGCTCAATAGCAAGCTGGTCAATATGGACGGACGCTTCGTCGCCCTACTCAAGGTCGATGTACCCGCTGAACATGAACAAGCCCTGAGATCCCAGCTTAGCGAGCAGGACGATCTACAGATCCAGATCCACGAGTTAGGCGTGCCCGTTGAGCGTCCCGGTGTTGCCGCCGCCTTTACGGTGAATGCAACCGACCAGCCGGGCTTGATCAACGACATTACTCAACTGCTGGCCAACCACGGGATCAACATCGAACATTTCGACAGCCATCGCGTTGGAGCGACCGGAAGCAGCGGCAATCTGTTTACTGCCAAGCTCGCCGTCACCATGCCCGCGGAGCTCGACATCAACACAGTAATCAATGAACTCGAAACACTGCATGAGCATTTGGTGGTTCACGCCATACCGGTTATGTAGTTGGTATCATTGGCATAGTGATCGCCGAGATCAAAAAAGGCGCTGCAGATGCAGCGCCTTTTTTAACGGAGGTTCCGAGTGCTTACAGGAAGCCTGGGATCCCGTATTGTGGCTCAAGCATGCCAACCGCCAGCATCGCGATCAAACAGATCACCAGCATGGTGGCAGGGATCACGGTACGATCCAGCTTGGACAGCTTCTTCGGACGCTCTTTGTCGCCGATCAGGCCATTGTTGTCCAGCAGCATGGTCAATGCCCATGCCAATACTGGGTTGGTCACCGCAGCAGCGAACACACAGATCCCGGCAGACTGAGAGTCCTTGGTATCACGGATCATCTGCATACCAGCTTCCAGCAGTGGCAAGAATACCCCAACCAACAGCGCAACGCGCATCACTGGCGGCCAAACCGCGGCGTCCATAGGGAAGCCCAAGTAGGCAACCAGGATACACAAGGAGCCAAGCAGGATCGCACCGCCTGGGATCGGGCGCTTCGCGATCGCCGCTGGAATGATGTAGGTCCCCCAGGAAGAGGTGATGTTACAACCACCCACCGCGGTGCCGACCATCTGGCGGACAGAACACGCCGTCATGGTGTCATCCACGTCCATCTGCACACGCTGAGTACGCTTCGGGTAGTTCAGCTCTTGGAAAATGCGGTGACCCAGGAAATCCGGAGACCACATAGCAACCGCCAGGATCGCAAACGGCAGCGAAGCAACGAAATGGCTAAAGGTCGGCATACCCAGCATCCAACCTTGCTCAGTAGAGCCCCACCAGTACACAGGATTCAGGTTTGGCAGACCGGTTGGGGTTTCAAAGGTCAGATCAAAGCCGGCGCCGAAGCCCAGCGCGATGATCAGGCCGGTCAAGGCACAGGCTGGAATCGCCAACCAACGCTTGCCCACCTTCGCTAGGAACGCATACATGACGATGGTCACCGCCAGTACAACCAGGCCAACGTGGCCCATCTCGATCCCTTTCGCCCAGGCCTGGATGTCACCGATCTGACTCATCGCCCCGGTAAAGCCAAGGAACACCAAGAGTCCCCCGGCAACCCCCTCACTGGTAAGGTTCACCAGTTTGGAGCCCCCTTTAAAGTAGGAGAGCAACAGGCCGAATACACCCAGAAGGATCGCCAGCGCCAGCGGGTGAGCACCGGCCAGCGCGATCCCGCCGATCAGTGGGATCATCGGGCCGTGGTTACCGGCCAGGTTGGCACGTGGGTTAAAGAAACCGGAAGCTAGGATACAGAACAGCAAAGCCGGGATAAGCATCTCAACTCGAGCCACCTCAATGGCGAACTCTTTACCCAACTCAATGTGATCCCAGCGGGCCGACAGACCTTCTGCCCACGCCATACCCACGGCGGAGTACATGGCAATAATGCCGATGGTGCCGGCCAGGGCCGGTACCAGATCTTCCCACTCAAAGCGGAAATCCCGACCCGGCAAATTTAACCCCCAACGGCGGGGCTTCATGATCTGAAGTTCATGATCCAGGTAGTCACTCCGGGATTCAAACTCACTGCTAGGGCGATGTAACTCGCGATAGCTTTTTTCTTGGTTTTCCTGCATGGGAATAACCACTCCACGTTTCTGATGATTCAAAGTCTGTCGGTGCCGTCATGCGGCGCCAATGACCGGATAGACCGGTTGTCAGTATAGCGTTGGGATGTATTCTGTACTCTTTACCCACCGGTTCCCGTGATCCGGATCCAATGTCCGACCAATTGACCAATCAACTCTGCAAAGTTTTGATCACACGCCATTTTGCATGGTTAAAATTACATCAACGCCACGCAAATAAAGCCGATAAAGTACCGAGACGAACTCTTCTCAGGGATTAAATGAAACTTATTCGAGCGGCGCGCGTCGAATCGCCACCTTTATCACACATTATCATCATCAAAAACAGCGAGTGACTTAGAGCTGACCGAGCTGCAGTCGCCGTTCATTCAGGTAACTTTCCGCGGTATAGCGGTCAGACAAGCGAACCTCAGGGCGAGGTTGTAACATAAAGGGCAGCGCGATCGGCTCACTGTCGCCTGTTCCCGCCGAAGCGGCGAGCACGCGATGAACGGGCACACGGAGCTCGCCCCCAGACAGCTCCTGCAACATCTCGCCCGCATAGACGATCAGCGGATCGCCTTGGCTAGGCACGTCAAGCCACTGCCCTTGTTGATCTTGGATCTGCACCCCTCTCGCCTGCGTTGTCGGTAGGAGCGTCAACAGGTTGATATTCGCCTCGGCCACCGTTGATGCGACGTCCAAGATCCCGTCCTCATGCCCCGATGACCAATACTGTACGCGCAGTAAGCTCTTATCGCTGGCATGGATCATCTGCGGCAAGGGCTCAGACAGGGACTGGATCCGTCGTGCTGGCGACCAGTGCTGCAACCATTCCACCAACTCCGCCGCCAGTTGGCCAGCTTGGGCAAAGTAGTGGCTTAACTCGGTACGCAGCTCCGGCGGACATTGGCCCCATGGGTAGAAGTGGAAATACTCCTTCAAGCCAGCTCGACTCGCTGGGCTGTCGACGTTGCTGCATCGAGCGGGGAAATAGCCATCCTGACCACGACCGTTGAAACGATACCGCCCCTTTTCGCCCCCACGAAAAAAGCGCGACCAGCTCTGATGAATGGCCAACACCAGATCTGCTGGAATCGGATGGTGGGTTAATACGCTCACCCCAGTGCGACACAGCGATTGCGCAAACTGCTCTGCGGCGTCCGTCGCCCGATAATCCACTACCTGAAATGCCATAGCCTGCCTTTAATGCCCCAAACACTTGTTGCGCCAAAGTTAAACAATGAAATCCCCTTTCGCCAGCCTTGGCCGCCAAACCCGCTGCAAAGAAAGAGTGACGACCGTTCGTTCAGGCACAAAAAAGCGCCGCAAACGCGACGCTTTTGGGGGGCATGGAGACACCGGCTAGACACTCACCTGCAAGCAGATGCAACGATGACGGAGCCGATACAGCAGCACCGCCGGATAGGACAAGCTAAAGCCCGCTAGGATCCACCCCACCTGCTCGAGGCCACAACGGCGCGGATACAGGATCACCAGCATGCCGGGCAGCATCCACACGATCAGCAGGGCAAAGCCCAGCCACAGATCCGCCATTTTATTGCTCCAAGATCAATGGATTCGACGTAGATAAACCGTGATCTCTTCACGGTCGTGATACAGGTGTTTGGCCTGCAGCTCGTACCGTACCCCAGAGCTGCTGAGGATGTCTGTTAACTGGTTCAAACATTCACATACGCCAGCATATCGCTGTTTCATCGGCAACTTAAGATTGAAGATCGCCTGATCGCACCACTTGTTCACCAACCAACGAGCCATCAGCCGCGCGACGCGATCCGGCTTTTCGATCATGTCACAGACCAACCAATGGTTGCCCGGCTTCTCCGGCTCAAACTTAAAGCCATCAACCGGGTGGTGGGTGACCTGACCGGTCTCCATCAGGCTTTCTGCCATCGCGCCGTTGTCCACCGCCGCCACGAACATGCCCCGCTTAACTAACTGATAGGTCCAGCCGCCAGGACAGGCGCCCAGATCGACCGCGCGCATGCCAGAGCTGACCCGCTCGGCCTGCAGATCTGGTGCGATAAACACCGAAAAGGCTTCATCCAACTTCAAGGTAGAGCGACTCGGCGCGTCAAAAGGAAACTTCAGCCGCTCGATCCCCATATAGAACGGCGAGCCATTGTCTGAGCGACTGTAGCCCAGATAGCCATGGGAGCTGTCGGTCAGGAACAGGTGGATCCGCGGCATCTTGTCCTTCTCGGCCTTGGTGAGGCGCCCCTGTTGACGCAAGGCCTGGCGCAGCGGCACGGTGAACTTACGACAAAATGACAGCATCGAGTGGTAAGCATCGCCCTCACCGCTTTCGACCCACAACTTACCGGATTTATTCGGCAAGCCCTCAAGGGCGGACATCACGGCACTGATCCGATCGCTGGGATCCATCTCCTGCAACTCCGCCGTGATCACAAACCAACTGCGGGCAAAGATCATGCGGCCAAAGTTCAGCTGCTCCATCAGACGCTCACCGTCCTGCGGCGCATAGCCCTCAAACAGCACAAAGCCACTGTTTTTTTCCAACTTGGGGAAACCATACACCCCAGCCGCAGCGGCCAGATCGGTGATCTCCGCCGCGCAGTCTTTCTCAAAGCCCGGTCGGCAATGCAGCAAGACCTTATTCATTCGTACACTCCCACTTCCAAGCAGCCACCATCAACAGCAGCCACCCAATCATCAAGATCAGCCCCCCCATCGGGGTAATGGGGCCAAAAAACGTGTTACCCAGCAGCACCAAAGCGTAGATGCTGCCGCTAAAACCCAACATGCCAACGACGAAACAGAGTCCAGCGATCTTAAGCAAGCGCTGCCCTGGGCGCACCAAAAGCGCCACCGCCACCGCCAGCAATGCCAGGGCGTGAAAAAACTGATACTGCACCGCGGTTTCAAAGCTGGCGAGCAGTTGAGGGGCGATCTTGCCCGGCAGCCCGTGGGCGCCATAGGCCCCTAAGCCGGTCGCCAACAAGCCAAAGAAAGCGGCAAGCACCCCAAAGACGGGCGCAGCCATAGAATCGTTTTTGCTGCTCATGCGATAGATCCTTCAAGCAATTGCTGGCGGATCAAACGGCCCGCCTGTTCGATTAAGTCGGTTTGGCTCAGGCCGCTGCGCTTGCGCGGCACAAAGCTGTGATCGCCATCGCTGAGCCAATGCAGACTCACCCTCGGCGGCAATGTGTGCTGCGCTAACTCGGCTTGAGTCCCAAAGGGATCCCGTTGTCCCTGTAGCACGGTGATCGGCACGGTCGTCTGTTGCAGAGGCTGCCAGCGCCACTTATCCGGTTCGCTTTTGCCTTGGGGGTGGAACGGATAACCCAGAGCAAAGACACACTCCGCCTGGCCGCCACACAACGCCGCGATCCGGCCGCCCATCGACTTGCCGATCAACCCCAGCCACGCATTCGGGTGCGCTATCTTAGCGGCCTCAATCCAGCGGTCAAAACATTCCTTCAGCTTGGGCAATCGCTCCGGCGGCCTTCGGCGCCCCTCTGCCCTTGCCCGTGCCATGTAATCAAACTCAAAGCGTACGACCAGGATCTGCTCACCCGCGAGCTGCTCCGTGATCTGCTGCATGAAGTCATGATCCATGCCTGCGCCAGCCCCATGGGCAAACAGCAGCACGATCTGCGGCTGTGGAGCACCGTCGAGGCGACACGCCCCCGGCCAGACCGACGGCCCATCAGTCGAGACTTGGGATAAGATCACTGTGCGCCTCCTCCTCAAAGGTTTGCAGCAGCCAGTCGCGAAAGGCCTGGATCTTCCCCAGCTCCTCCTGGTTTTCGTGACACACCAGGTAGTAGGCATTTTTATGCATCAAAACCTTATCGAACGGACACACTAAGCGACCGGCTTCAACTTCCGGCCGAGCCAACACCGACGAGCCCAGCGCAATGCCCTGACCGTGAATGGCCGCCTGCAACACCAGCGATGAGTGGCTGAAGATCGGGCCTGAATTAACGTTAAGCAGCCCTCGGCCATGCTGCTTGGCCCAAGCTTTCCAGTTATGTCGCGTCATATCATGCAGCAAGGTGTGCTGAGCCAGATCTTCGATCGTCCGCAGCGGTTTGCTCTCTTGCTGCAACATCCGTGGCGAGCAGACCGGCACCAGGCACTCACTGCGCAGCTTATACGCCTTCAGCCCCGGCCAGTTGCCCCGTCCGAAGTAGATCGCCACATCCACATCCTCGGTCATCGAGTCGTCGTCTTGATCCACCGCCTTGATCCGCACATCCACCTCAGGGTGCAGCTCCGCAAAGCGCGCCAGCCTGGGCACCAACGATTGAATAGCAAAACTAGGGGTCATGCTCACCGTGAGTGAGCCGGTGGCACTGCGCGCCAGCAACCGCTCGGTCGCGTCCGCCAGCTGAGTGAACAGATCCTTAATATCGAGGAAATAGCTCTGCCCCTCTTCCGTCAGCAGCAAGGAGCGATTGCGCCGGCGAAACAACTTTAGGCCAAGGTGCTCCTCCAACGCCTTGATCTGGTGGCTAACGGCCGCCTGGGTAACAAACAGCTCTTCCGCCGCCCGGGTAAAGCTCAGGTGGCGAGCTGCCGCTTCAAACGCTTTTACGGCATTGAGAGGGGGAAGTCTTCGGGACATGTGATCTCGGCCAAAATATTAGTTTTTCTAATGCTGGAGTGTACATTAACTCGCTTGAGTGAGACACACAAAGTGGTTAAATTTTGCGCCATCAAATCCTGTTCACTTCTGGCTCATTAAGGAGTTTCACCATGTCTGCAGTTATTATCCTGTCCAGCGCGTTGCTGCTCACTCCCCTCAGCCCGGAGCCGGTAGAGATGGACACCCGCCCTGTTCATCAGGAGATCCAGCACGGTCTCGAGATCGATCAGGCCGAACGGCAGCGCGAATTCGCCCAGCTGGAGCTCGGTACGCCGGTTCTGATCGCCCAAGACGCTGATGAGCTTACCGACGCGGAAGCCGAATAGAACCCAACAAAAAAGCCGCACAGTGACTGTGCGGCTTTTTTAGGCATGTCCGGCTCACCCTTGGGTGATGCGCTCGACCGTGGCGATATAATTGGCCATCGCTTCTTCGGCACTTTGTCCCTTGTGCTCTTCCCAGGCCGCGTATTTTGCTCCTGCTTGGAAGTCAAACAGCCCGGGTCGCTTACCCAGCACATCGCCAACGGTGGCCTGCTTATAACTGCCATACAAGGCCAATAGCTGGTCGTTGGTTGGCCGGGTATGCCACTGCTCTATCTGTTGTTTTGCCTGTTCAAAACGGCTGACGATCTCTGCTTCTGCTTCCATTGCACTGTCCTTCCATATTGGTCAAACCAGTCTAGAGCCCGGCGCCATACCAGCACAAGTCAGCGCCGACAAAACCCGATCTTTAGCACAAACCTTATTCGATCCCCAGATCCGGCTGAGCCTTGATCAGATCATCCAGTGCCTTCATCTGCGCCAGGAACGGCTCCAGTTTATACAGTGGCAACGCCGACGGACCGTCGCACTTGGCGTTATTCGGATCCGGGTGGGCTTCCAAGAACAGACCGGCAAGGCCGGTGGCCAAACCGGCCTTAGCCAGCTCAACGGTCTGGTGGCGACGGCCACCGCTGGCAGCCCCAAGTGGATCGCGGCACTGCAGCGCATGGGTCACATCAAAAATAACCGGCATGCCGCCACTGCACTCCTTCATGGTGCGGAAACCCAGCATGTCGACCACCAGGTTGTCGTAGCCGAAGTTGGCGCCACGCTCACACAGGATCACCTCAGACTTACCGCCCTCTTGGAACTTCTCGACGATGTTCTTCATCTGGCCCGGGCTTAGGAATTGCGGCTTCTTGACGTTGATCACCGCATCGGTTTTGGCCATCGCCGCCACCAGATCGGTCTGACGTGCCAAAAACGCAGGCAGTTGGATCACGTCGACGATCTCGGCCACCGGGGCGGCCTGCTCTGGCGCGTGTACATCGGTGATCAGCGGCACATTAAAGGTGTTTTTGATCTCTTCGAAGATCCGTAACCCCTCTTCCATGCCCGGTCCACGGTAGGAATGAATAGAGCTGCGGTTGGCCTTATCAAACGAGGCTTTAAACACATAAGGGATCCCCAGCTTCTCGGTCACCTTCACATAGTGCTCAGCCATCTGCATCGCCAGATCGCGCGACTCCAGTACGTTCATGCCACCAAACAGCACAAACGGCTTGTCATTGGCCACATCGCATTGGCCCACCTTGATGGAGACTGCGTTCATCCTAACCTCACTTCAATCAAATAATTGCCAGCATTAACTCGCCAGCACTTGCAAAATTTGTCCACAGAACCAAGCCATATACGTACCCAGTACGTAGCCTAGAACGGCGAGGAGCACCCCAACCGGCGCCAAGGCCGGGTGGAATGCTGCGGCCACCACCGGCGCGCTGGCCGCGCCACCGACGTTGGCCTGACTGCCCACGGCCATATAAAACAGCGGGGCACGGATCAGGCGCGCCACCAACAGCATGATACTGGCGTGAACCAGCATCCAGATCGCCCCCAGCAGAAAATAGACTGGGGTGTCGATCACCGCCTTAATATCCATGTGCATGCCGATCGAGGCCACTAACACGTAGATCCCGGCAGAGCCTACCTTGGACGCCCCCACCGCTTCAAGTTGATGCGCCCGGGTCATCGACAACATCACACCCAGGCTGGTGGCCAACACCATCAACCAGAAGAACCCCGAATGCAGGCTAAAGCGCTCCAGCGTCGGATAGTTCGCAGCAAACCAGGGCGCGATCTGATCGGCGCCATAATGGGCCAGCCCGGTGGCGCCAAAGCCCACCGCGAGGATCACCATTAGATCGCGCAGGGTCGGGATCCGCGCATGCTCGGCATGCCAGGCCACCATCTTCTCCCGCAGCGCAGTGAGCGCCTGCGTGTCGGCGCCCATCTTACGGTCCCAGGACGCCGCCCGCGGCACCAGGATCAGCAGCACCGCCATCCAAGCATTGGCCACCAGCACATCCACCGCGATCATCGCCGAGAAGATGGCGTCACCAACACCGTAGATCTCCTTCATCGCCGTCTGGTTGGCCCCACCGCCGATCCAGCTGCCGGCCACCGTCGTCATGCCCCGCCACACCGCATCAGGCCCATTGCCATCGAGCAGTTCAGGAAACAGCGCCGAGGTGAGCAACAAGGCGATAGGCGCACCGATCACAATACCGAGGGTACCGGCCAGAAACAGGGTGATGGCCTTGGGCCCCAACGAGGCGATGGCCTTCAGATCCAGATTCAGCGTTAACAGCACCAGCGCTGTGGGCAGCAGATAGCGCGACGCGACATGGTACAGCGTATTGTCATTGCCATCGATCACGCCAAAGGTGTTGAGCAGCGACGGGATGAAGTAACACAGCAGCAGTGCCGGCACGAAGGTATAGAATCGACGCCAAAACGGGTGCGCGCTGTGGCAGGTATAAAACACCGCCCCCAGCACCACCATCAATAACCCCAACACCGTCGCCGGATTGGTTAACCACACCTGTTGCATCTTCACTCCTTGAAATACGCGCGCTGTGACTCATCTCACCGCGTCGGGCAAAACGATAAAAGGGCCCTGTGCGAACAAAGGGCCCTTGGGCAAACTCAGGGTGACACTAACCCAGTAGCATCGCCTGCTTGGTCATGGCCAGCACCGCCATGTAATAGACCCAACCCAAGGCGCCCAGCATGGCGAAGCTCTTAAACAGCTTGCCCTTTGGGGCCTTCAGGGCAATGGCGCCCAATACGATGTAGGCCACCAGTGCGATCAACTTTTCCGTCAGCCAGGCATCACGCAGCGGCATCCAGCCTGTGGTGATCATCAGCACGATCCCGGACAGCAGCAACAGGGTGTCCACTACATGAGGCAGCACTTTCACCCATTTCTGCTGCATCATGGCTGAGCCTCTCATCACCCACACAAAGCGCAGCAGCAACAGCGCGACGCTCAGACCAATCGTGGTCATATGGATGTGTTTTAACGCTTCGTAAGGCATGGCGAAATTTCCCTATAATGAGGCCGTTAGGTTATCAGTCCTTATGCTAACGGGTGATCCGCCCCATTGTATAGCGATCTCTGCGACCGAGATCTCGCCCGGTCTCCACCGCGCCCAATCCCGCCTCAACAAAGATCCGCTGCACCGCGTCAGCTTGATCATACCCGTGCTCCACCATCAGCACGCCCCCGTCATTGAGGTAGCTTGCACAATGACTGGCCAAATGCTCAATATCCGCCAGGCCATGATTGTCGGCGATCAGTGCCGATTTGGGCTCAAAGCGGACATCGCCCTCATCCAGATGATGATCGGCCGGATCGATGTAGGGCGGATTGGAGATGATCAGATCAAACCGCATGCCGGCCAGCGGTTCAAACCAACTGCCCTGATAGACAGGCACAGCCAGATCCAGCCGCTCGGCATTGGCGCGCGCCAGTTGTGCCGCCTGCGGCGAATACTCCACCGCAGACACCTGCCATGCCGGCCGCTCTGAGGCCAGCGACAGGGCGATCGCGCCGGTGCCCGTGCCCAGATCCACCACCTTTGCATCGGCCGGCAACGGCAGTGCCAGCGCCGCTTCCACCAAAGACTCGGTATCGGGCCGGGGGATCAGCGTGCTGGCATTGGTGCGCAGCGACAAGGTCCAAAACTCACGCTCACCGGTGATGTGCGCCACCGGCTCACCGGCATAACGTCGTTGCAACTGGTGCTCTAACGCACTGAGTTGCTCGGCATTCAGCGCATGCTCCGGCCAGGTAAATAGAAAACTGCGCGACTTGCCCAGCAGCGACAGCAACAACACCTCGGCGTCAATGGCCGGACTGTCCGGATCACTCTGACTGCCCGAGCTCGCTAAGCGTTGGCTGGCCTGCGCCAACCAGTAATCGATGCGCACCGGCTTAATCCTCTGCCAATGCCGCCAGCATATCGGCCTGATGCTCTTGCAGGATCGGATCCATCAGCGCATTCAGATCGCCCTCCATCACCTCATTGAGGCGATACAGCGTCAGGTTGATACGGTGATCGGACACTCGGCCCTGTGGATAGTTGTAGGTGCGAATACGCTCAGAACGGTCGCCGGACGCCACCAGCGAGCGACGGGTATCCGTCTCTTCCGCTTTGCGCTTCTCATCTTCCGCCTGCTGCAGGCGCGCCCCCAGAACCGCCATCGCCTTGGCGCGGTTCTTGTGCTGGGAGCGATCGTCCTGACATTCGACCACGACGCCGGATGGCAAGTGGGTAATACGGATAGCGGAGTCGGTCTTGTTGACGTGCTGGCCCCCGGCGCCGGACGCGCGGAAGGTATCGATACGCAGATCAGACGGGTTGATGGTGATCGCTTCCGCTTCCGGGATCTCCGGCATCACCACCACGGTGCAGGCCGAGGTGTGGATCCGCCCCTGGGACTCAGTGGCTGGCACGCGCTGCACCCGGTGGCCACCGGACTCAAATTTCATCTTGCCGTACACCGCATCGCCGGAGATCTTGGCGATCACCTCTTTGTAGCCGCCCATGTCGCTTTGGGTGGCCGACATCAACTCCACTTTCCAACCGGTGGTTTCAGCAAACTTGCTGTACATGCGCAGCAAGTCACCGGCGAAGATCGCCGCCTCATCGCCACCGGCACCCGCCCGGATCTCAACAAAGCAATCGTTGTCGTCTTTAGGATCTTTTGGCAGCAGCAGGATCTGCAGCTCATCTTCCAGGCGAACCGTATTGGCCTGGGCCTCCTCCAACTCCTCCTTGGCCATCTCAGCCATATCGGGATCGGACATCATCTCCTGCGCGGTTTCAATGTCTTCCTGCGACTGCTGATAGGCACGGAAGGCTTTAACCACCTCCTCCAGCTGAGCATACTCCTTGGTCAGGCCGCGAAAACGGTCTTGATCGGCCAGCACATCCGGCTCACCCAGCAGCGCCTGCACCTCTTCATAGCGCTCGACCAGAGCTTCCAACTTTGCGTAAACGGACGGTTTCATGGGGATCCCTATAGATCTACAACGGCCCGTCAAAACGGGCCGTTGGGAAAATTCGACTCAATATGAGGCTAATTGTCGTTGATACCTAAGGCCGAGCGCAAGAGCTCCAGGCTATCTAGATCGCCGCTGCGTGCAGCCTTTGACAGCGCCTGGGTCGGTGCGTGGATCAACTTATTGGTTAACTTGTTGGCCAATTCGTTCAGCACCGCCTCGGCGTCGGCGCCCTGCTCCAACCGCTCAATGGCCCGCTCCATCGCCGCGCGTTTCAAGCCCTCACTCTGCTGGCGGTACTGCTTGATGGTGGCCACCGAATCCAATCCGCGCAGCCAATTAACGAACTCTAATGATTGCTCCTGAGCGATCAATTCCGCCTGCTCGGCTGCCTCTAGCCGGTTGGCCATATTCTTCTGCACGATCCCTTGCAGATCGTCGACGGTGTAGAGGTAGGCGTTTTCCAGATCGCCCACTTCGGTTTCGATGTCTCGAGGCACCGCGATATCCACCAACAACATCGCCTGTTGCCGCCGCTTCTTCAGCGCATTCTCCACCATGCCCTTGCCCAAGATAGGCAAAGGAGAAGCGGTCGACGAGATCACGATGTCACACTGAGGCAGATATTCCGGGATCTGCGGCAAGGTGATCGCATCAGCGCCAAACTCCTGCGCCATGCCTTGAGCACGCGCCAAAGTCCGGTTCGCCACCACAATCTCGCCGGCGCCTTGCTCGCCCAGATGACGCGCCACCAACTCAATGGTCTCGCCAGCACCCACCAGCATCACCCGTGACTTAGACAGATCATCAAAGATGTGTTTGGCCAGGTTCACCGCCGCAAAGGCAACCGAAACCGCCGAGGCCCCGATCTCGGTTTCGGTCCGGATCCGCTTGGCGACCTTGAAGGTGTGCTGAAACAAACGATCCAGCGTATGGGCAATGGTGCCCATCTCGCGTGCATCGAAGAAAGCTTTCTTGATCTGACCGAGGATCTGCGGCTCGCCCAGCACCAATGAATCCAGGCCCGCCGACACCCGCAACAGGTGCTGAACCGCCTTCTGGTCGGTGTGCAGATAGATACACTGCCGCAGCTCCGCCTCATCTAGGTTGTGAAACTGACTGAGCCAGCCGATTAGTCGGTCAGATCCGACCTGATTGGTATATAACTCCGTTCGGTTGCACGTCGACACGATGACCGCTTCGCCGGTCCGCGTCTGGGCAGCCAGGCTTTTCAAGGCATCGCCGAGTATGTCCGGGCCAAAGGCGACTTTCTCCCGCAACGACACGCTTGCGGTCTTGTGATTGATCCCAATTGCTACTAACGTCATGGCAAAATTAGCTAAACCGCTTTATCCCTGTTCAATCCTTGGCGCTGGGCAATTCTATGCACAAAGTGTGGCGCGGGGAAATATTTATCGGACAGTTACGTAGCATTCCAGTCATGAATGCGGCCAACTGCACAAACCAGGACAACAATGCTTAACATCCCCTTAAAACTTGCCCTGTTCTCATTACTGCTCTCAGTCATTTCCGGCTGTGCAAGCTTTCGCCCGCCAGCGGAGGATGCGCAGATCGCCACCACACAAAACTGGCACATGCGGGGCAAGCTGGGTGTGATCACCCCTGAGCAACGCCTATCTGCCAATCTACACTGGCGTCATCTGGGCCGCTATGGCCAGGAAGATCTGCGCCTGACCAACCCCTTTGGCGGCACGGTGCTGAGCCTGAACAGTCAGCCCGGGCTTGCGACCGTTGAACTGGATGGCCAGCACTATACCGGCACCAGCCCAGATTCCCTGATCTTACGGTTAACGGGCTGGCCGTTGCCATTGAGCCAGCTCAGTCAATATCTGCTGGGCGATCCCGGTGACAACACCCAGCTCACCTACGACCAACAGGGCGATCCCTTACGGCTGGAGCTCATCCATCCGGAAACCGGCGAACGCTGGCAACTCGACTATAAAGGCTGGCAACAACAAGCCGGACATAAGGTTCCGCGCCAGTTGGAGTTGCGTCAGGGCGAGCAACGCATAAAATTGACCATCTCTTATTGGCAACCCGAGCCTTGATCCACCCATGACCGCTTCTCAACCCTCCCCCTGGTGGCCAGCCCCAGCCAAGCTAAACCTGTGCCTGCACATCAATGGTCGCCGGGCGGATGGCTACCACGAACTGCAAACCCTGTTTCAATTTATTGACTGGGGCGACCGGCTCCGATTTGGCGTCCGCCGCGATGGCGAGATCCAATTAAGCCCGGCCTTACCTGGCGTCGCCAGCGCGGATAACCTCATCGTTCGCGCCGCCCGCATGCTGCAGCAACACAGCGGCTGCACGTTGGGCGCCGACATCGAACTGGATAAACAACTGCCAATGGGCGGTGGGATCGGCGGCGGCTCCTCCAACGCTGCCACCACCCTTGTGGCGCTCAACCAACTGTGGAACACCCAGATCCCTGAGGATGAATTGGCCCAACTCGGCTTAGCGCTGGGCGCCGATGTACCGGTTTTTGTACGGGGTCATGCCGCGATGGCCGAAGGCGTTGGTGAGCAACTGCGTCCGGTAGAGGTTGAAGAGCCTTGGTACCTGCTGGTGATCCCCGCCGTTGAAGTCAGTACCGCCGTGGTGTTCAACCACCCAGAACTGCCCCGTAATACTGCCAAGATCACAGCATTGGAACACCAGCCGGAACGCTGGGTAAACGACTGTCAGGCGGTCGTTTGTGATGAGTACCCACAAGTTGCAAAGGCGCTGGAGTGGTTGCTAGAATATGCGCCGTCAAAAATGACCGGGACCGGTAGCTGTGTGTACGGAGTGTTCTCTGACAAAAACAGTGCCGAAACCGCTTGGGCGGAACTGCCTCAAGGCTGGACAGCGCACGTGACCCGAGGTTGCAACCGCTCGCCACTCTTGGCCATGCTCGACCAATAAAAACAATTAAAAGGCATGCATTCTGTCCTGTACTGATGCTTGCCAACGTGGCGGGCGCACACCATTGCCCGTCACGGATAGAATTGCACCAAAGTAAGACTGGTTCTTTCGAGGGGTTTTGGTTCACAGATCGACACGATCTGGCTCCAGTCCCAAAGCTAACAAGCCTGAGGTTCATCCTGTGCCCGACATTAAGCTGTTTACCGGTAACGCCAACCCGGAACTAGCAAAACTCATCGCCCAACGCCTCTACTCTTCCCTCGGTGACGCCGAAGTAGGCCGTTTCTCTGACGGTGAGATCAGTGTCCAAATTAATGAAAACGTGCGTGGCTCCGACGTCTTCATTATCCAATCAACCTGTGCCCCAACCAACGACAACCTGATGGAATTGATCGTAATGGTTGATGCATTGCGTCGTGCCTCTGCCGGTCGTATCACTGCCGTGATCCCCTACTTTGGTTATGCCCGTCAAGATCGCCGTGTTCGCTCCGCTCGTGTGCCGATCACCGCCAAAGTGGTCGCCGACTTCCTGTCCAGCGTCGGCGTTGACCGCGTTCTGACCTGTGATCTGCACGCAGAGCAGATCCAAGGCTTCTTCGACGTACCGGTTGATAACGTGTTTGGTAGCCCGGTGCTGCTGGAAGACATGCAGCAGCGCAACCTGGATAACCCAGTGGTAGTGTCTCCGGACATCGGCGGTGTGGTACGTGCCCGCGCCGTTGCCAAACTGCTGGATGACAGCGATCTGGCCATCATCGACAAACGTCGCCCAGCGGCGAACGTCTCTCAGGTGATGCACATCATTGGTGACGTTAAGGATCGTGACTGCATCATCGTTGATGACATGATCGACACCGGTGGCACCCTGTGTAAGGCCGCCGAAGCGCTGAAAGAGCACGGTGCACGTCGCGTCTTTGCTTACGCCACCCACCCGATCTTCTCCGGTAATGCACCAAAGAACATCAGAGAGTCGGTGATCGATGAAGTGATCGTGACCGATACCGTGCCGCTAAGCGACGAGATGAAAGCCACCGGCAAGGTCTCTCAGCTGACCATGTCCGGCGTAATGGCCGAAGCCATCCGTCGCGTCAGCAACGAAGAGTCCATCTCCGCGATGTTCGAGCACTAAGCTTAAACCCGCCGATTGACGCCCCGCCCACACCTTGTGGGCGGGGCGTTTTTTTTGTTTTCAGCAAGCCGCTAGCAAGCCTGCTAAATTTGTCGGGCCGAAGTACAGCGACCTATAACTAGGGTCTCGGCGTAGGGAACCAGATCAGATCACAGACTCAAACCGATCTGGAACGACGAGCGAGCGCACTGTGAGTGAACGGCACTTGTCCCAAATTTGAGCCTATCCACCACAAAGTGGTAAACTGCCGCGCCTTCGTCTAAAGGAATTAGGCTCGTCTCTGGTCGCGGAGACGAAACAGACACCCACACAAGGAGAGAGTTAACATGTCAGATTTTAATTTTGACGCACAGATCCGCACTGAGATCGGCACCGGAGCGAGCCGCCGGCTGCGTCATGCGGGTCTTGTACCAGCGGTGTTATATGGTGCAGACAAAGAGCCCGTCTCCCTGACTTTGGATCACAACAAGATCAACAAAGCGCAGGAAAATGAGGCATTTTACAGCCACGTGCTGACACTGAATATCGACGGAAACAGCGAAGAAGTGATCGTGAAAGCGGTCCAACGCCACCCGTTTAAACCCAAGCTGATGCACCTGGATTTCCAACGCATCGTTCGCGGCACCGCCATGAACGCCAGCGTTCCACTGCACTTCATCAATGAAGAAGACAGTGTCGGCGCTCGTGCCGGCGGAACGGTCATGCACCTGCTCAACGAAGTGGAAGTGCGCTGCTTGCCGAAGGATCTGCCCGAGTATATCGAGATCGATATCCTGGCACTGGAAGCCGGCCAAAGCTTGCACTTGCATGACATCACTCTGCCGCAAGGCGTCGAGTTGGTGGCATTGAGCAAAGGCGAAGACAGCCAGGATCTGTCCGTCGTCACCATCAAGCCGGCCAAAGGCGCCAGCGAAGATGATGACGCGGAAGGCGCTGACAGCGAAACGACAGAAGAGTAACGGTGAGCAGTAACATCCGTTTAATCGTGGGCCTGGCCAATCCAGGCCCCGAATACGCTAATACCCGGCATAACGCCGGAGAATGGTTGATCAACGAACTGGCGCGCCAGCACAACCTAACGCTGAAGGCCGAAAGCAAATTTTTCGGCAAGACCGCCCGACTCCAGTCCGGGGGCACCGATCTGCGCCTGTTGATCCCGACCACCTTCATGAACCTGTCCGGTAAAGCGGTCGGTACCCTAGCCAACTTCTACGGCATCGAGCCGGAGGAGATCTTAGTGGTACACGATGAACTGGATCTGCCCCCTGGCGTAGCCCGCATCAAACAAGGCGGCGGTCATGGCGGCCACAACGGCCTGAAGGACATCATTGCCCGGCTAGGCAACAACAAGAATTTCTACCGGCTGCGTGTCGGGATCGGCCACCCTGGCGATCGCAATCGCGTGACCGGTTATGTGCTGGGCAAGGCCCCAGCCAACGAACAACGGGCCATGGACGAGGCCATTGATGAAGCATGCCGCAGCATTGACATCTTGCTCAAAGACGGCATGACCAAGGCGCAAACGCGCCTGCACACTTTCTCGGCCCAACCGGCCTAATCGACACAAAGGTTACATCACCATGGGTTTTAAATGTGGCATCGTGGGCCTGCCGAACGTCGGCAAATCCACCCTGTTTAACGCACTGACCAAAGCGGGTATCGAAGCGGCCAACTTTCCGTTCTGTACCATTGAACCAAACACCGGCGTCGTGCCTGTGCCAGACAAACGTTTGGACGCGCTGGCGGCCATAGTTAACCCGCAGCGCGTGCTGCCGACCACCATGGAGTTCGTGGACATCGCCGGTCTGGTGAAAGGCGCCTCCACCGGGGAAGGTCTGGGCAACAAGTTCCTGGCCAACATCCGTGAAACCGACGCCATCGGCCACGTAGTGCGCTGCTTCGAGAACGACAACATCGTTCACGTCTCCGGTGGGGTAAACCCGCAGGACGACATCGAAGTGATCAACACCGAGCTGGCGTTGGCCGATATGGATGCCGTCGAGAAGGCGATCTTCCGTCTGGGTAAACGCGCCAAAGGCGGCGATAAAGACGCCAAAGCGGAAATTGTCGTGCTGGAGAAGATCCAGCCCGTACTGGAAGCCGGTGGCATGGCCCGCTCGGTTGAGCTGAGCGACGACGAGAAAGCCATCATCGAATACATGGGCCTGCTGACCCTGAAGCCGACCATGTACATCGCCAACGTCAACGACGACGGCTTCGAGAACAACCCGTACCTGGACAAGGTGCGCGAGATCGCCGCCGGTGAAAACGCCGTTGTAGTGGCCGTTTGTGCCGAGATCGAGTCTGAGATCTCCGAGCTGGACGACGAAGATCGCGAAGAGTTTATGGCCGATCTGGGCATTGATGAGCCGGGCCTGAACCGCGTGATCCGTTCTGGTTACGAGCTGCTGAACCTGCAGACCTACTTCACTGCGGGTGTGAAGGAAGTGCGTGCTTGGACCATCCCAGTTGGCGCTACAGGCCCACAGGCAGCCGGTAAGATCCACACCGACTTCGAGCGTGGCTACATCCGCGCCGAAGTGATCGCCTACGACGACTACATCGAGCTGGGCGGTGAAAACGCCGCCAAAGACGCCGGTAAGAAGCGCTCTGAAGGTAAGGGTTACATCGTCAAAGATGGCGACGTAATTCATTTCCTGTTCAACGTGTAAGCGATTGACCGCTTCAAACAAGCCTGACTCCCGTCAGGCTTTTTTTTGCGCTGCGTTATGTCATAGTCGGGCTCGACTGCCAATATAATGGAATGCAACGCAATGAAAAAATGGCTTTTTATCGCCGGTGCTGTCATTGGTTCTAGCGCCGTCGGCACGGCATGGTATACCGGCACGCAATACGATGAGATCCTTCAGACACAATGGCTCACCGCACAGCAGCAAGCAGAACTAAGCATCGACATCACGGTCACCGAGCAAGGTCTGTTCAGCCGCACCGAGCAGTTCCACATGACGGTCACAAATCCGGAATTTGACCAACCGATAGAGCTGTATATCCAACAAAACCTGCGTTTCTGGCCGTTATACATCAGCGCCGACATGCGGATCGATCTGAGTCAAGGCAGCTTAGCGCAGCTGCAAAGCTACATCGAACAAGCCCCAACGCAAAGCGGCGGCTGGACCGCCTCTGTGCTGAGTCAAAGCGGACAACACAACTTCCAACTCGGTCCAATGCGTTTTTCACCTGAGCCTGGCGTGACCGTCACCCTTGAGCCGATTGAATTTTCCGGCAGCTTTGCACTGGATATGTCCAGCAGCAGTGGAACCACCACCTTGCAGAGCATTGAGTTTCAAGCCGATGACGCCGTGTTGGAGATAGGTCCTGTGATGATGGAGGTCGACTCCGTTCTGGTTGATAACGTCTACGACATTCCCAATTTTGCCATGAGCATTGCCAGTCTCCAGTTCAAAAATGATGAACAGCTGCAATTGACCAATTTGGTGATCAGCAGCCAGTCGACCGAGCACGACAGCAGCAAAACCTTTGCGAACCAGATCGCCGTTGAACAGTTTCACTTCGAATCGCCACTTGAGCAAACCCACATTCGTGTCGATCAACTGCGCTTCAATAGCGCCTTGGCCGGTCTAAATGCGGATGCTTATCGCCGATTGGTTAACCTAGGTCAACTCGATGCCGACAAGATGGAAGCCGAAGCGATGCAAGCGTTGGATCAGCTCATCGACAAAGGCCTGCAATGGCAGCTCAGCGAGATTGGCGGACAAGTCGACATCGCCCTGCCGGGACAGATCATCAAAGGTGAGTTCGACTCCCGTGGCCGCGTCGATCTTGCCCCGATCAAGTTCAGTGAGCTGATCCACCCAATGATGGCACTGGCAAAGCTTGATGCCGAGATTGATTTAACCATCAGCGACGCTATGTTTGCCGAGCACCCGTTTGGTCCCATGCTGCCGCAACTGGTCGAAGCCGGTTACCTAAAGCAAAGCGAAGCCAAACTCACCACTCAGTTTGCCTTTAAGCAAGGTGTGGCAACATTCAACGGCTTACAATTTGCCTTGTAATACTGCTTAAAAAAATGAAAAGCCTGACTTTAGTCGGGCTTTTTTTGTGAGTCCGATCTGGCATGCTGGGGCTCTGCTGTTCAAGGAGCTCATCATGAAGAAAAAAATCGCTCTGACAGGTTTGCTGATCCTGTCCAGCCTTCTCTTTGCCAGCCATCTGACCGGTCAGATCTATCAGGACGTGCTTGGTAAACAGTTGGAGTTAATCAAACAACAACCCGGCATCGAACTGCAGATCCGAAGCGCCCGCCCCGCGCCCTTTCAACGTCATGAGCACTATACCCTGACGCTCCACGATCCGAACCTGGACAGTCCTATCACCTTGGTGATCATCCAACAATTGCAGTTTTGGCCACTGTTGGTCAAAGGCAGCACCCACATCGACTTCGTTCACAGCAGCTTAGCCTTGCTTGAGGGGACACTTTCGGCCCCCAAACAACACAGCCAATGGCATGCGTCCATACTCGGCAACCGCGGCGCGTACCGCTATCAACTTGAACCAATGACGCTGGTGCTGTCACCACAAAACCGCATTGAACTCGGCTCCCTTACCCTCTCTGGCGCATTTCATTTGGACCTCAGCCACTGGGATCTCGCCCTACAATGGCAGGACATGAACCTGATCCACGGCGAACACACATTGACGTTTGAACAATTAGGGATAGAACTCGACGCCACTCTGATTGACGACATTTATGACATGCCGCGCACTGCGCTGACACTGGCCGCCTTGTCATATCAGGATGAGCAAGACACCGACCTGACATTGACCGGCTTGTCACTGCACGCCAACATCGATGACAAACGGCGGGAGATGCAAATTCGCTCAGATCTGAATATTGACCAACTGGCCTTGCACTGGGCCAGAGAGGAGCTGGAACTAAAGCTGAATCAATTCACTTTCCACAACCAAGTGGACGGCATCAACAGCGCACTCTATCGACGCTTTCTGGCACTCAGCCAGTTGCCACCGCAACAAGCCTCGTTTGAAATGGAGTTACTGATCCGACAACTCCTGCAACAAGGTGCGCGTTGGCAACTGGATCAGTTGCAAGGGCAGATCACCCTCGCACTGCCCAATCAACACATCGATGGTCAGCTCTACACCGCAGGTCATATTGAGCTACTTGGCATGCCAAGCAGCTACCAACGATCCCTGCTTGCCGCACTGGAGGTGGACCTCGACATTCATTTCAATGACAGCCTGTTTGCCCAACACCCTTTGGCTGACATGGTCGCGCACCTCAAAGCCAAGCAAAAACTGAACACAGAGCACGCCCTCTGGCAAACCCGATTTCAGTTTCAACAAGGCACAGCCAGCTTTAGCGCCCCGACCGAAACGCTCTAGCGAAAGGGCCTGCCCACACCGACAACAAGCCCACATTGCGTGGGCTTACCCAATCCGTGCTGTTTACCCTAAGGCTTGAGCGAGATCGGCCAGAATGTCATCAATATGCTCGATGCCCACGCACAAACGGATCATCTCGCCACTGACGCCAGCGCTCTGCAGCTCCTGCGCATTCATCTGCCGGTGCGTGGTCGAAGCCGGATGACAAGCCAATGACTTGGCATCGCCAATGTTGACCAAACGTTTAAACAGCGCCAGCTTATCGTAAAACGTTACCCCGGCGTCATAGCCACCTTTCAATCCAAAGCTCAGCAGTGAGCTTGGGATCCCACCTTTGATGTACTCCTGTGCTCTGCCGTGATCACCATGCTCAGTCAAACCCGCAAAGCTCACCCACTCCACCGCCTCATGACCAAGCAAGTACTCAGCAACCCGGATTGCATTCTCACAATGACGCTCCATCCGCAGCGGCAGGGTTTCAATGCCCTGCATGATCAAAAACGCGTTAAACGGCGAGATCGCAGCACCTGTGTTGCGCAGTGCGACAGTACGTACCCGGCCAATAAACGCCGCCGGGCCAAACGCCTCGTTGTAGATCACACCGTGATAAGCCGCTTCCGGCTCACTAAACTGCGGAAAACGCTCAGCGTGCGCCGGCCAATCAAACTTGCCCGAATCAACAATGACGCCTCCCAAAGAGGTACCATGGCCACCCGCGTACTTCGTCAACGAATGCACAACAATGTCGGCACCAAACTCGAAAGGCTTACACAAAATCGGCGTCGCAACGGTGTTATCTACCACCAAGGGCACCCCACCGGCATGTGCCGCCGCAGCCAAGGCGCTAAGATCCGCCACATTCCCAGCCGGGTTTCCAATGCTCTCGCAAAAAACCGCCCGTGTATTTTCGTCAATTAATTGCGCGACATCCTCAGCGGCGTCGCTGGCCGCAAACCGCACCTCAATGCCCATACTTGGCAGCATGTGGGCAAACAATGTGTAGGTACCACCATAAAGCTGTGGCGTCGTAACAATATTGTGGCCCTGAGACGCTAGCGTCATCACCGCATATTGGATCGCTGCCGAGCCAGCACTGACCGCCAAACTGGCAACGCCTCCCTCCAAAGCAGCCATCCGCTGTTCCAGCACATCCGTGGTGGGGTTCATGATCCGCGTATAAATATTGCCCGGCGTCGCCAGATTAAACAGATCCGCCCCGTGCTGAGCGCTGTCAAACTCATACGCGACCGTCTGGTAGATAGGTGTCGCCACAGACTTGGTGGTGGGATCGGTCTCATAGCCATGATGAATGGCCAGTGTTGCATCTTTCATGTCGTGGCTCCTTGCCAAATGCGGACGTTTAGACGTCTAAACTAAACCAGTTCCATGATGCATCGCAATCCTTACGAACAAATATTGGGCGGGTTCGGCAAAGATTTTGCTATCCCAGCAAGAAGTTTCACTCACAGTCATCAGCAAAATCATCTTTCATCCGTGTTTTTTTTCGCCGCAGGCGGTGTTAAGCCGGCGAGTTTTTGCCTAGTCTGTTTACTTTGCGGGCGAACGCAACGTGCCGCAGGACTTTTTGCTGGCAAAGCAGTTGACGCTACCAAACCAACTCAGCATAATACGCCCCGCTTCCAACGAGAAGCGCATGGCTACGTAGCTCAGCTGGTTAGAGCACGGCACTCATAATGCCGGGGTCGCAGGTTCAAGTCCCGCCGTAGCCACCATCTTTCACACTACCAAGTGATGGATGTGAAAAATCAGTGCGGACGTGGCGGAATTGGTAGACGCGCCAGATTTAGGTTCTGGTATCTTACGGTGTGAGAGTTCAAGTCTCTCCGTCCGCACCATCTGTTGGACTATCGCCAAGCGGTAAGGCAGCGGGTTTTGATCCCGCCATTCCCAGGTTCGAATCCTGGTAGTCCAGCCACTATTTAGAAACACGCATCGCGGGTTTCACAACAAGTTAGATGGCTACGTAGCTCAGCTGGTTAGAGCACGGCACTCATAATGCCGGGGTCGCAGGTTCAAGTCCCGCCGTAGCCACCATAAACATCGTTGTTATGGCGAAAGGAAAGTGCATGGCACTCAGCTAACACTGAGGCGTCACAGGCCAATCCCGCCGTGGCCACCGTTGTTTCAAGTCTTAAAGTTTACTTTAAGCACCCTAGTTGGACTATCGCCAAGCGGTAAGGCAGCGGGTTTTGATCCCGCCATTCCCAGGTTCGAATCCTGGTAGTCCAGCCATTTTTTAGAAACACGCACTGCGGGTTTCACAACAAGTTAGATGGCTACGTAGCTCAGCTGGTTAGAGCACGGCACTCATAATGCCGGGGTCGCAGGTTCAAGTCCCGCCGTAGCCACCATTGTTTCAAGTCTTAAAGTTCGCTTTAAGCACCCTAGTTGGACTATCGCCAAGCGGTAAGGCAGCGGGTTTTGATCCCGCCATTCCCAGGTTCGAATCCTGGTAGTCCAGCCATTTTTCAAGTCTTGTGCTCTCGCAGCAGAAGCAACTTAGTTGGACTATCGCCAAGCGGTAAGGCAGCGGGTTTTGATCCCGCCATTCCCAGGTTCGAATCCTGGTAGTCCAGCCATTTTTCAAGTCTTGTGCTCTCGCAGCAGAAGCAACTTAAGTTGGACTATCGCCAAGCGGTAAGGCAGCGGGTTTTGATCCCGCCATTCCCAGGTTCGAATCCTGGTAGTCCAGCCATTTTTCAAGTCTTGTGCTCTCGCAGCAGAAGCAACTTAGTTGGACTATCGCCAAGCGGTAAGGCAGCGGGTTTTGATCCCGCCATTCCCAGGTTCGAATCCTGGTAGTCCAGCCATTTTTAGAAACACGCATTGCGGGTTTCACGTCAAGTTAGATGGCTACGTAGCTCAGCTGGTTAGAGCACGGCACTCATAATGCCGGGGTCGCAGGTTCAAGTCCCGCCGTAGCCACCATTATTTGCACTACCAAGCAGATAATTACAGATTTTTGCGGACGTGGCGGAATTGGTAGACGCGCCAGATTTAGGTTCTGGTATCTTACGGTGTGAGAGTTCAAGTCTCTCCGTCCGCACCATCTTTTGGGCTATCGCCAAGCGGTAAGGCAGCGGGTTTTGATCCCGCCATTCCCAGGTTCGAATCCTGGTAGCCCAGCCATTTACAAAAACCGACCATTGGTCGGTTTTTTTTGTATCCGGAAAAAATGCTACGCCACTGCTGGATATGACTTCCCAAACGATCCCACCCAGCCTCTCATCTGCCAATATGACGAGTCCGCCTCTCTGCCGGTGACCATCAAAGCAAGCTTGCTTGTACCCTCGATGACTCACGACATCACAACGCCTCCGTACGTCCATGCTGATCGCGTCTGCTCTCCCCATCCCAGTTGATCCAAATCGACCCCTTCCATCTCAGGCTAGCGTGCTCTTCAGCCCTCGATCAAAGTGATGGATGTCAGTGCAATACACATCATTCCAAATAGAAGCACAGTGGCTAAAAGCAAAACAACGGCTGGTAAACACACCAGACGGCCGATCTTCCATCTCCTCGTTCATCCCCAAAACGCAATCCCCCCTCATTGAGGTGAGCTCAACGCACGGACGTGATCACCGGATCCCGCCCAGTTTTAAGCAAAAACAGTCAAACCAAATGGCTCTCAAACCCTCCCAAAGATCCTGCGCCAACGCATTTCGATAACTTGCATCGAAACGTCCGGCCTCATCGGACAAAAAGCACCCGAAAAATACAGCTGCGCTCGACCTCCACCGTGGCAACGCCTCCCCACTCAGCGAGTATCGGCCAACAGCAAGGAGCTGACGACAAAAGCAAAGCAGCGAATTCAACACAGTCTCGCTCACTCTACCAACAACAAACGCTCAGCCCGTCGCCACCCTGTTCAATAACCAAGCAAACGAACTTTTTGCTCTAGCCATGCCCCTCAGAGTTTGTAATACTCCGTCCCGCACTAAAGGTGAGGTGGCCGAGTGGCTGAAGGCGCGCCCCTGCTAAGGGCGTATAGGCTAAAACCTATCGAGGGTTCGAATCCCTCCCTCACCGCCATTGCTTCTGTCTGGGGCAATGTTCTTTTACCAAAGAAAGTGACAACACGGACGCGGGATGGAGCAGCTTGGTAGCTCGTCGGGCTCATAACCCGAAGGTCGTTGGTTCAAATCCAGCTCCCGCAACCACTTTTCATCGAATTGATTTACTTTGATTCGAGCCTTCCCTCTTAGAAGTCAAATAAGACACTCGGACGCGGAGTGGAGCAGCATGGTAGCTCGTCGGGCTCATAACCCGAAGGTCATCGGTTCAAATCCGGTCTCCGCAACCACTTTCCTTTAAGTCGATGTATTTTTGGCTTAATG